>CALLAG010000364.1 GCA_938002705.1 uncultured Saprospiraceae bacterium
AGAACTTGAATTCTGTCCTACTTCTATATCAACGGGATCTCCCTCTAAGAGAATGTCTGTAAGTTCAGATGCCAGGGACTCATCCATATTAGATGAGATCTCTGCGATACATTTTGTTATTGCTCTCCTATCAGGACGTGCTGCATCGCAAGACAATAAATTTATCTTCATAATGATGATTTGTGAAGGCAAGATACTATTAACAATCTAATATAGCATTGTTTATTAGGACACTCGCGTGTTATAATTTATAGCATTAAAGAGTGAATTTATTAATTATAACTTTAGAAATTTTACGGATGAAGAATTATCGTTAGAATCAAACTTAAGTTGTAGGTTATAGACTCCTGCTGGCATATCATCACAGTGGATTATTAACTTATTACGGCCTTCAGAATTGCCTTGCATATATTGTCGTCCCATACCATCGATAACTTCCCAGCTAAAATTGTGATTATCACTTACTTCAATATAAAAAACATCCTCTACAGGATTAGGATACAAAAGAGCATTATAACCATCAGTAGTAATAGTAGAAGATAATCCCGTACATGTACAATCATCAGCTATAATATCTCCTGTTGTTCCTGTAGCACCATCATCACAAGGTGCTCCTATCTGATCCTCACCATTACAAGCATTTTGCATATCACCCTCCCAAGCTAGCTTAAGATTACCACTAAAGTTAAAACCAGGCTCAGTATTTAAACTAAAATTACCTGAGTCAAAAACAAACATAGAATCTACATCTGTAAAGCCATAAGCACATATGTCCTCAAGATCTGTAGGATAGCAACCCTCAAGAAGATTATTCCTAAGAATCAAAGTCTCAATAACTGGAAGTGAACCAAATCCATCAGGGATAGAACCAGTCAATAGATTATTACCTAATCTAATATTCCTTACACTATCAAGATCTGTAAGTTCTACAGGAATATTTCCTTCCAATAAATTATAAGAAAGATTAAGTGTTCTTAACTCCTTAAGAGATCCTAATGAAGCGGGTATATTTCCTGTAAGATTATTGCTGATTAGTGATAATGTCCTTAATGACTGCATAGTTGATATAGACTCTGGAATAGATCCTGATAGCAGATTAGCCGATAGTTCTAAGGTACTGACAGTTTGTAGATCACCTATATTCTCCGGAATAACACCAGTCAATTGATTACCAAATAAAGAAAGAATAAATAATCTTTCAAGTCTTACGATATTCTCTGGAATCTCACCTGTTAGTTTGTTGTCACTAAGAATCAGAATAAAAAGCTCTTGAAGTTCAGTTAGACTATTAGGTATCTCTCCCGAAAGAGCATTACCTCTCAAATTAAGGACAGCAAGTTGACTAGCATTTCCCAATTCTGCAGGAATAGTTCCAGCTAAGTTTGCATTATTAGTAATACGGATATTTTCTATCTGTTCTAACTCAGCAATAGCAGGATCTATTATTCCTGAAAGATTATTAGAATTTAACTCGATTAACCTAACCCGATCTTCAGAATTACATACAATACCAAACCATGATCCGTCACACGGATTACAAGAACCGCTATCTGTGATAGCTTCCTTCCATCCATCATTATTAGTCCAATTATCACCATTTGCACTTACATAAAACTTACTAAGCATTTCGAAATCAGGGTGGACATTGAAAGAACTCTCAAGTTCAAATTCTAAAACTTCTGAATTATTATCACCATCAGTCACAGTCACTGAATACAACCCAAAAGTTGACTCAGATATAATTGAGGTAGTATCACCTGTACTCCACAGGTACATATACTCAATAGGTGCAGCACCTACAATATTAACTGGCGGAAGCTTCCTATTACTATCAGTAGATGTTAACCTTACCTCCCCCATATCTCCATAGCTGTTTTCATATGAAAACATCCACGATCCGTTATCTTCTGTAGCAGAAATTAAAGTATATGAATCTAAATAATTATCAATTCCCAAGAACTGTAAAATGTTATTCTCATACTTCCATCTCAAGGTGCCAGAGGGAGGGTCTATGGAATAGCATTCCCCAAATACTCCGAAACTCAGGTCACTCACTTCATATTCATTAGGCTCTGTGGATTGTGATATCTCAACTGTGCCGTTAATGGGATCTACACCACATGAATGATTAATAGTAGTGTACGTATATGTGCCTGATATATCTAAATTCTGTGATACAAAAAGTAAATTAGGGCCATTGCAGAAAGCTTCTTCTATTTCTAAGGATAGTCCACTAATTTGTGCAGACGATATAAGGAAACTTAATAAAAAGCTTGGAATAAGTAAAAGTGATTTCATACTAATGATTTTATTTATTGATATTGAGTAATAAATATAGCAGAAATCGTAAGTAAAAAGTAACCCTTAGCAATTATTAAAAAATACTTCTATAAAAAAAGCCGATTAGAAACTAACACTAATCGGCTTTACGAACACAAAAAATACATTTTTTATTTTACGAGAATCATCTTCTTAGTCATACTTGATGATCCGCTTTCTATTCTGTATATAAGTATACCGTCAGCAGTTAACTGATCAGATGATAATCTGAACTCATTCATACCTGACTTATAGTCATTAGACTCTTGGACTAATACTTTACCAGCTGCATCATAGACGGTAAGGTTAACTTTCTGAGATTCAGGAATATAGAATGCTATCGTCGTCTCAGTACTGAATGGGTTAGGTTCATTCTGGAAGACTTCTAATCCATCATAGGATCCATCGGCAGTCAATATTCTTGTTACAAAATTGATATCTAATACTTCACTATCAGTGTTATAAGCCTCAGCTCTTGTCACTTTAGATGATATGTTGATATCTTCTGATACTGATGATGACTGCTTAGCTTCGAAGTAGATAGTGAATAAAAGGTCGTTATTGGTTAGAGTTATGCCCTGTTGATCATCTAAGCTAAAAGTCATTATGCCATCATAATTATTAAGTAATGCAAAGTTATTCTGCTCTACATCTACAACACCGTTATCTATGCCCTCAAACAATAGGTTATCAGCATCAAATTCTAATGTAAACTGTATTCCAGATATATCAGCGTCTCTGTCTACTCTAAGTGGTACTGCAACAAGCTCCCCTTCTTTGTAAGACATATTATCTGTACTTAAGAATACTTTACTATTACTTCTTCTTTCTAATTCAGTATTACCTTCGAGGTTAACTACAGCACTATTATTCACATCACCGATCTTCACTGCTACGAAGTCTGCTTCCATCTCTGAGAGGTATAGACTCGTTAAGTTAATCTGCTTAGGACTGTTCCAAGGCATTTGCTCATCAAAGAACTCATGTTCCGCCGGTACAAATGACCATGAATCATGTTGTGGTAATTCGTCATAGATGCCTAATATTAATTTTCTTAAGTGTATCAAGTCGATAGCTGTTACAGAAGAAGAATTATCAACGTCAGCAGCTAATATCTTATATGGAGAGTCTAATAATGTCTGTCCTAAGATATGTCTCTGTATGTGCACAAGATCTAATGTAGATACACCATTAAGGTAATCCGTATCATTAATAGGTTGTACAGAGTAGTCATTATAGAATCCTAATTCTTTGAATGCGAAACCACCATTTACAGATGTCATATCCATCACATCTTCTTGCATGGTCATATTTTTCATTTCTACCATCACATTCTCCACTGGCTCATTATACTCTGTCATTACACTACCCGCTACCGTTGCTCTTGATCCTGCCTGATCAGCACATACGTCTTGAGTATCTTGTAATACTAATTCTGTAAAACATGATGAGAAAGCGCCTGACTCATCTATGACATAGACGATTACTGGTAGTGCAGTTGCTACTCCATTTACAATATCATCACAAGTATATGTTCTCGCTACTTCTGGATATCCCGGCTCGTTAGGTGCAAGGAATGAGAATATAAGATCATCATCACCTTCGCAGCCACCCTCACTCTTAAAGTTAAAATCACTTGCCCATACCTCTGTAGTACCGTCTTGACCTAATGGCCAGATAACACTTGCAAGACATATCGGCGTAGGTGCCTTATCTCCTACTACTCTAAATGTCACAGTACATGTCGCAGGATCTGCACCACAAGAATTAGTCACTCTGAACGTCACCTTGTGTGTACCTACTGGATATACCCCGCTTAATTC
>CALLAG010000365.1 GCA_938002705.1 uncultured Saprospiraceae bacterium
TTTCCTCTCAGTTCTGGATTGTCACGCTGCTCTACAGATGCATAGAATGCATCCATGTCTATATGTATGATCTTACGTTGAGCTATGTGATCTGGTATATTGATGATGTTATAACTTGTAAAGTTTGTATAAGAATGTAAATACAATATAGAGAAATAGTAAGGATGAACAAGCTATACTTCAGAGATGATTTAACTCAATGATCTGTGTAGATTAAGTATATACTAAACATAGCAGTCAAGAATAACTTGCAGAAAAGTAAATAATAATATACTTTTAATATGTGAAATGTTCTGAGTTTTATAGACTTCTAAAGAAAGATGGCTGGTATGCAGTTAGCCAAAAAGGATCTCATGTTAAATTAAAACACCTTTCGAAAAGAGGAATAATTATATTTCCTAATCATGGAAGTTAGGAGCTCGGTAAAGGACTGGAACTGAGATTAAGAAAAGATGCTCAACTAAAGAAATAATGAAAATTAAAAAATATAAATTTATAATAGAGAAAACAAAGACTGGGTATTCAGCATACGAGTCTGCAAATCCTATTTTTACCTCAGGTAAGACGATGCTTGAGTTACAGAATAATGCTGTGGAATCAACAAATTTATTCATAGAAGATACTGGAAACTTAGTTAAGCTAAGTCACTTAGAGTTTGAAATAGATTTTAAACAATTTTTCGAATATTATAAAATCATTAATGCGAAGCATTTGGCACTTAGGATCGGTATGAATGAGTCCTTGCTATCGCAATACATTACTGGTAAGAAGAAGCCTTCCAAGAAGCAAGTCAATAGAATAGTAGATGGTCTACACGATATAGGCAAGGAACTAATGGAATTGACTTTGGTGTAAGTATAATATCACTCATGTATTAACCTATATTCCGTTTTCTCAATCCAAGGGAACATGTTTCCTGGATATATGATCACTCACTACTTTGCATTGATCAGATCTTCGATATGCACATTTCTCACCTCCTCGGCACGCTCTCCGATATCAGTTGATCCATTCTCAAGACGAAGGACACCTCTCGGGCATACAGCAGCACATACACCACAACCGACACAAGATGATCTCACGATATCCTGACCACGCTGAGCATAATGTCTTACATCGATACCCATCTCACAGTGTGTAGAGCAGTTACCACATGAGATACACTGACCACCGTTAGTTGTGATACGGAATCTGGATTTAAATTTCTGAACGAGACCTAAGTAGCCTGCAAGAGGACAACCAAAGCGACACCAAGTTCTGTTACCCATAAGAGGGTAGAATCCTGTTCCTATCACACCTGCAAATGCGGACCCGATTAAGAAGCCATACCATTGTCTTATGTTATTACTATCTAAGAATAATACACGAGTACTTCCTGTAAAAAAGTGATACAGAACCATAGCCGTCATTATGACTGCAAATACCAATACGCCGTGTATAATATATCTCTCATACTTCCATGCTCTGATACTCTTATCAGATAATTGTCTGAATGGATCTCCCATAGTCTCAGCCAGTCCACCACATCCACATACCCATGAGCAATACCATCTCTTACCGTAGAAATATGTGATTATTGGCACGCCTAATACGATCAGGGCAATACCCCATACTAACATGAAAATACCTAAGCCTCCGCTCTCGATGAGGTTGTTGATATTCCAGTCAAAAAAGAAAGTATAGTTTAATGGCCATATGTTTTTGAAGTCATAGTAAGGATAATTTAATCTTGTCAATATCTCAGGGAGTAAGAAGGCGATACATGTCTGAAAAAACATAACGGAAGCCGTACGTACTCTTTGGTACTTATTGTGCCTATACTTGGACATCATTCTGATACCCATCACAATGACGATCACTGTGTACATAAGTCCATATAGGAACCACTGACTTGCATCATTGCCACTAAGCATATGACTGACAGGATCTACTATCGTTGTCCAGTTAGTGATATATTCTGGCATCCAGTAGAGTAGAATGTAGAACCCAATTAAATAAAATCCTGCAAAGAATCCTATCCATCCTGTAATAGGAACGGATGCCGATCTTGGTGGTCCAGTTTCTTTTTTCTTCTCGTGTAAGAAGACAAGTAGTGTAATCAAACCTGCAACTATAGCGGTCACTAACGGCCAGAAGATAGCACCATTCATATATTTAAATCCATATATCAGTACGCCTATTATAGTAGCCATCAGAATACCTACCCTAGGTGTAAATGTCAATCCTCTCGTAAGTGCAGAATGATAGATGTTATCATTCTTGATACCCGGTAAGGCTCTAAATTTAGGTAATATAAATAAGAGTCCTCCTATAATACCTAATCCGAAAGTTAAGAACAGAAACAACAATGGATTATTGCTGACTGGTCCATCACCCGTTGCTTTTAGCGTGTTGATAGTATAATCTTTCATTACCCAATCTCCCATCTTGTAATCCCACTCTGATACGTCTGCTGGTGGGTTAGACTTATATGAGGATTCTAAGCTGGCTTGGGTATTATTAAGTATAGATTTGAAGTCGCCGATGAAGGCAATGTTGTTGCTATATTTTTTGTCAAGGGCACCTGTCTTTTCTGCTTCTTCTATAATAGCGTTACGATGCACATCATTTGTGATATGACTCAATCCATCTGAGCTTAAGGTATAAGAGTTAAGTCCTAATACTGCTGTGAATATGATTAAGGATAATAGAAATAGACCTATCCCAATTTTTTGAATGTTATTCATAAGTTTTTATGGTTGTAAGTTTCTGAATGTCTACAGACGATAATTACTATACTGTAGATATTTCATATTCTATGCTTTTAGAAATTTAAGGACTTGATCTAATTTTCTTTTCCTTTTCAATTTTAAGTTTGCTCCTGTCTGCTTGTTATAAGCATCGACAAAATCTTGCTCATGTTGCTTATAGAATTCTGGATCAAAATTCGCTAAGGAAAGATCTTCAATGACTTTTTCTAAATGTGTTTTTTCTTTAAGCCATTTTTCACACACTTCGTGACGGAATCTGATACCCATGACATTGAATCCTAATATAGTCTTGTCATTGACATCATAGACTAATCTTATGGCCTTAGTTCCGTCAGGATGTTCCCAGTAGAAAGTCGCATGATGCTCTGGAGGCTTAGCAAGTACATCACCATAGACCTGGTATTCTATGTCTAAGAACTTAGCGGAGTTAAACCAGATTCCTGGATCATAAGCTACTTCTCTACCACATACATTATAGGCGGCGACTTCTCCCATCATTCTGCCTGTATACCAGATGGCCTCTATAGGGCGCCTTCCTGGCATAGGCTCTGATATCTGAGCACAATCTCCTATGGCATAGACGCCTGGCATATTAGTCTCTAAGTGATTATTGACACTGATGCCTCTTTCTATTTTTAATCCTGTATCTTTTAGGAATGCAACATTAGGGCTTACGCCTGCTGTTAAGCCTACATAACCACATTCTATTCTTTCTCCTGTTTCTTTTATAATGACGGCACAAGCTTTGCCATTACCGTCATCTACGATCTCTCCCAGATTGACACCGATTCTAAGATCAATGTGGTGATCGTATATATGGCGAGTAATCATCGCTGATTCTTCTTTTGGTAATATGTTGTTCCAGTAGCTTTCTTCTCTGATAAGAATGGTGACTGGTATATCTCGTGATCTGAACATCTCAGCCATCTCTATGCCTATCAATCCTCCACCCACTATGACGGCTCTTTTTAGTCCAGCGCTATGCGCTTCCATATTATCAAGATCTTGCATGGAATATAACCCCGCAACACATTTGAGATCTTGACCAGGCCAGCCAAATTTATTAGACTTAGATCCGAGTGCTAGGATTAACTTATCATAACTGATGTTATCTCCTGACTTCATCGTCAGACTTTTGTTATCGAAGTCTACATGATCGACGTGATCTTTTACTAGATCAATTCTGTTTTTTTTCCAAAAGTAGGGTTCGTACGGTTGTGTATCGACCTTTCTCATGTGCCCCATATAGATATACATGAGTGCAGTTCTTGAGAAGAAATATTCTGTCTCTGATGAGATAACTGTGATCTCATGATCACTCAGTTTTCTTGTCCATCGTGCAGCGGATATGCCACTGATTCCATTTCCTATGATGACTATTTTCAAAATTTCAATTTATGATTGGGTAAATTATCTCTAATAATTTGTTGTATAAGAATTATGACTGTCAACTATTTGACATTTTATCTTTAATAAAGCTTTTGAGGTCTTCTATAATGGTAATAAGGGTGTGGTAGCATAATTTTTGTCTTAAGTATAGTGCCCTTCCATATAGAGTCTAATATACAGTTAAATAGTATTTTATAACTCTATACTCCTTCATATACCTGATATTATTTATAATTAAAATCTATTCTACAAGATGGGAAAGTTTCTTTTTGTACAGTTACTATGCACTTTATTTATTGTTGACCTCAGTGCACAAATTTTATACTCTAATACATTTGATAATGACCTGAATGGTATGAAGGTCGTCGATATGGACGGGAATAGTCCCCACCCTAATGTAAGTGAGTTTAATGGGACATGGGCTTCTATGTCAGATAGACGATTTGATGAGTATTCTAGTGGAGCTGCTATCTCAGGATCGTTCTACAGCCCGAGAGGAGAATCCGATGATTGGTTGATAACACCACAAATTAATATTCCTGGAGGTGCTTTATTGACTTGGGACGCTATATCTCTTGATGATGATTTTCAGGATGCCTATGAGGTAAGAGTAAGTACAACTGGTGATGATCCAGCAGATTTTACTGATTTATTGTTCAAAGTAGATAAGCAGTCTTCGGAGCTTACTACGACATCTGTTGTCCTTAATGATTATGCGGGTCAGTCTATATACATCGCCTTTCGTAATATATCTAATGATAAGTTCTTACTCATCTTAGATAATATATTTGTTAGGTTGCCGTATGAGCGAGATGTATTTGTAAAGTCATTAGATATGGAATTAAACTATGTTGAATCTCAAGATGCATTTATAACTCTGTCTGAGGAAAAAAGAATAAAAGCACGACTTCTTAATTTCGGTAGTAAAAGGATTACGGACTTAGTTATATCATATACACTTAATGGACAGAAGATCGAAGAGACGATAACAGGTAATCTAGATTCTGCAGAAGATATGATATTCGAATCAGAGCCTCTAAGTGTCCCAGTCGGTAATGGCCAAATACTTGATATAGATGTCGTTTCGATTAACGGTCTCTCAGATCAAGATACGTCTAATGATAAGCTATCACTTAAGTATGATGGCATGCCCTTCACGCCAGGATATGCTTCTAATGATAGCAAGGGTAGAAGCGTAAATACATTTAACCTGTCTAATGAAGGTAAGTCTATCGTTTACTATTTTTTCAGATCGGACTGCAATGATTGTGAGGACGCTGTTAATAAGCTTAATCAGTACTACTTATCTCAAGGAGCTGGTAATGACAATATAGAAGTGATAGGTGTTACGCTTAATCCTGATGATAATAATGCAGCATTAAACAGTCTTGGATGGAGTGCTACATTTCCGTTAATGCAATATATACCTTACAACGATAAATTATATGTCCATTACGCAAAGAATCATGGACTCTCGACTGACGGTAGTTTGCCATTTATAGTGCAAGTGTGTCCTGATCAGGATAATCCAGCATTCTCTACTATCTCAAGTTCTTATGAGGGTTTTGATAATGAAGATATCTTCAACGAAGTCTTTAGACCCAGTCATGATGCTTGTCAGGCTACCATATCTGACGTGGAGGATATAGATATAATAGATGATATAAGCTTATATCCTAACCCTACTGGTGACCAACAAGTTACCTTATCAATTACTGCAGGCTCTGGAGCAGCTGTTAATGTTGAACTACTTGATATAATGGGCCGTGTTATAACTAATTATGGGATTCTGAAACTTAATTCTGGTAAAAATGATACAGTTTTAAATATTGATAATCTTCCTTTAGGTACATATATGCTTAGACTTCGTAAGGAGCATCAAGTCAATTCACTTAAGTTAGTAGTTACCAAGTAGTTAGACTATCATAAGAAAATATTATATAATGGCGACATTAACGCATTCTTAATAGTTAGATATTGTGTTAAAACCGTATATTTGGACAAATGATTAAGCTATGATAAGAAATTTACTTACAATTTTATTTGTTTTAGTTGGGTTTACGCTCTTCGGTCAGTTGACGTATAGCCCTGATCCTCTTGTTTTTAGTGCAGACACAACTGTTGTTAGAGCAGAGTATCATTTTACAATTACGAATAATCGAACTGTAGCTCAAGAGTTCTGGTGGAACATAGATAGAGGAGATAGTCCTGAAGAATGGACTTACGCTGTATGTGATATAAACCAATGTTATGTAGATGGATTAGAAGCTTGTCCTTGTAGTATATCTTGTAACTTAGAAGGAGGAGAATCATTTGAGTTTTCTATATACCTAATTGCTAATGGTACCGTAGCTCCTGCAGATATTATCTTTAACGTTACCACAGATTGTGATGGAGATAATGTAATTCTTGAGATCCCTATGGAAATGTCAGCAACAGGTACGACTTCATCTATTGACTTAGACAGTGATCTTACCGACCTTAGAGTATATCCTAATCCGAGCACTCAATACTTTCAGATTACTAATGATGCAGATGTAAGCAAGATCGTAGTTTCTAATATAATAGGTAAGAAAGTTATAGAAGAACCTCACCAGAAAGCTGAGAGTCATGATGTGTCTTACTTAGACAAGGGCATATATCTCGTAAGGATGATAGATAAAAACTCTAACATACTCGATGTAAAAAGAATAACGATAGAGTAGTTCTCTATTCAAAATAAATCTAGAAGGCAATCACCCTGTGGTTGCCTTTTTTTTATGCCATGTATGCAAGAAGATGCCTAATTAAGTTGTTATGACATAAATCAAGATATGGGACGAAAAGAGGTTTTCTAAGCTTAAGCTGAGAGTACATCTTACATCCTTGTTTATTGACATTGCGAATTATAGTGGATCATTTTAGCTATAAAGCGCTATGAGGTGGGTAACACCAATTAATTATTTGATAAGTCTTTATAGAGAGAGAACTATTGCAGGATTGGATAATGAATGTTTGGCGCAGTAATAATTATACTGATTGATTATATACTCAGTGGAAAGTGTATGATTATCTCAAATACGATGTAGTATTGAGATATATACTCATAGAATTGATCATTAGGTATGATAGTCTACGCTAATCTAATATAGACGATCTTAAACATGATAATTATGGTGTATAATTATCATGTTTAAGAATGATTATTATAGATAAAATGGAACCTTATAATGTCTGAAAAATATAAAGACCGAAATCTATGCGTCTACATTTTTCTTATACATTACGTATGCTAACATGAGGACCATTGTGAAAAATACGAGGATAGCTATAAAAAATTTCATGATAATAGGTATTTGATTAACCTAATTTAGCATTTATTTTGAATATTGTTACTTATTTGCAATAATTATTTAATTAATACTGTTAATCAGAACAAACAGCCTTATATGTTTATGTATTCAAAATTATGTATGTCATACTAAGACCTGACCGGTCATTTCCTTAGGAATCTTGACATTCATTAATGATAACAGGGTAGGAGCTACATCTGCTAACTTACCGCTCTTGACTTGTTTAGTTTCATTGCTGGGGTCTATGACTAT
>CALLAG010000366.1 GCA_938002705.1 uncultured Saprospiraceae bacterium
TATTCCATATCTGCGTTAGAAAGCCTCGCCATAGCTAAGGCTATGTCTACGCCTGCCTGCCAATAGGTAGGTTTTCTGTCTTAATCTGAAATAAATTATATGAGCGATCTTATCCGCCATTCTATAAGTCAAATTGTATAATACAATTATATAATTGAATGTACGTAGAACGCTTTTTTGAGCATTTCTAAGTATGGCACCTCAGTATTTGATCTTTCGAGTTTTCTTTTATCTACACCATTTTACCATTCACCCTCTGATTTCTACCACTCACCGAAGATTCTATTATCGTGAGTGGATTAACTTCAAATTTGAATTAAAATAATAAAAAATGAATCAAGTCTTATCTACAATCCAAAACATCTCTACTTGTCTAAGCCCAAAATCATTCTTAGCTTATACACTTCTCATCTGCATAAGTACGATCAGCGTGTCTACTCAGGCTTACTCTCAAAATGTAGAAATATGTGACAATAGAATAGATGATGATGGTGATGGTCTGATAGATTGCTTAGATCCTGACTGCAGCGGTACGGAGACCTGCTGGGACTGTCTTACTGAGTTCTATCAAGTACATAGTAACGAATACCTTGTAGCCTTAGAACCAACCACAGGAAGCTACACCACCTTGGGTACGATCTCAGGCGCTGATCAGATCAATGGACTACAATTTAACCAAGTAGATGGACATGTATATGCCCCAATAATAAAAAACGGCACTCATAAGTTAGGTATGCTACTACAGACTGGAGAGGTCAGAGAGACAGGACTTGACCTACCCGGTAATGGTATCTTCTATGTAGGATCCATCGATGCTGACGGTACTATGTACGTAAGTAATGGAGGTGGCATATACTCTATAGAGCTCAATGCCCCTACCATGCAAGCAGTAGCTACAGGCCTTAACAATCCAAGTGTTGCTGATTTTGCGCTGGACATCACACGTGGATTATTCTATGGAATTACTGGTGGTGCTAAGCTGAAGGTTTTTGACCCGACGACCTTACAAGTCACAACCTATAATCTTGCAGGATCTATTAATAATGAGTCTGGTGGATTCGGTGCTGCATGGTCGAGTAATGACGGATCATTCTTCGCATATAATAATAGCTCAGGTAAGATATACTCTGTAGATGTAAATACCCTGACAGCAACTCAAATACTTAATGGTACAGGTAACCTTTCTATCAATGATGGATTCAACTGTGTGCTGGCACCGCCACCATTCGAGACTAACTGTAATGATGGCATAGATAATGACGGAGATGGTGTCATAGATTGTGCTGACGGAGATTGCTATAATAGTAATGTCTGTACTATGGAGATATGTGACAACGGTATAGATGACGATGGTGATGGCTGGATAGACTGTAGTGATACTGAATGCTTTAATCTATCATTCTGTGTAGAGATCTGTGACAATGGAATAGATGATAATGGTGACGGTCTTATAGACGGCGATGATCCTCAGTGTAATACACCTGCAGGAGTCACAGGAGGGCTGGAGTCTAATGGAACACTTGCCGATGCTGTATCTAAACGAAATATCAAACTCGCAATGACCAATGACGAACTTATAAATATGAAGAAGGAAGGTATCATTCCATTCGCTGCGACAACTCACAAAGGCGCCTTTGATTTATCTAATTTTATACCACAAGATTTTAATAATGCATTCGTAGCAGAGAGTACACCTGACGACCTCGTAGATATCACTAATGCAGAAGAAGTGATAGCAGCGGATTATTATATCAATGATCAGAGAGTAGCAAGTATCCTCGCTATAGAATCTAATGAAGTCTATGAGCATACCAAGTATATCTGTGATAGGTTAGCTGGATCAAGACTACTCGACATCTCTCAGATGTTTGCACAAGGGGGCTTATTCATGACATACGAATTACTTAACACACAGTCCAAAGTAGAGTATGTAGTCAGCTTCTCTATGTATCATGATGAGGACAAAGGCTTTACCATAGAAAATCACTGGAATCTACACGCCTATCCAGAAGACAAAGAATACTACAACTTTCAGATCTGGGCAAGCGACTACTTACAACTCACACAACTGCTTACTAAGACAATACAAAAAGTAAAAGTGGCAGATAAGATAGACCGTATAGAAAGTTCTAACCTACCGACAGTATTCGTAACATACGGTCAGTACAAGAATGGTAATCTAAAACTACAAATCCGTAATAAGATAGGTGCAAGAAAACTACAATTCAGTGCTATGGTAAGAAGGACTGAGACGAGCCCTCTGGAGCCATTAGAATTAGAAGTAGCACTTAGTGGTGCACAATCAGAGATAATAGATGTACCTGTAGGTTACCTATATGACCTCGGATCATCACTTATCACAGAAGGCAGCACAAGTGACGAAATATTCTTAGCAGACGGTAGATGGACTGTAGATACAGAGCATAACGGCGCTACTGTCTTAGATCATGAGATTACTATACAGAACGATATTAATATTGAGAATGGACATCAGGTAGAGAGAGGCTTAAGTATAAATGCAGAAGTAACAGACTACCTAAATATATACAGATCCCTGGATCCTAAATACCAAGCAGTCAGTCTAAATCTGTATAATGCAATGACATTTGCGGCAAGCGGAGAAGGACTTATGGACATCACTCTCATCAAAGAGTCAATAGACGACTGGGCAGATCAGCCAAGAACTCAGATAAGACTTAATGGCTCAGACACTGAGTATCAGATAATGAAGGAGCAGTTCTCTACAACAGGTACTGTAGAATGGGACGACTTAGTCATGGTAATATTTTCTCTTGTCAATGATCAAGGACAGAAGCAATCGTTCCAGGTAGAGATTACAGATGTGGTATTCCAGCAACTTATAACAAGCAGCAACGAAGACTTACAATCAGTAGCCAGCCATACACAGGTAAGTCCTAACCCAGTAGATGACATAGCGACTATAAGCTTTACAGCAGATCACAATACTGACGGACTTATTGAGATATATGATATGCTCGGACGATCAGTGTATAAAGAAACTATTACAATATCCAGAGGTGAGAATAGATCACTTCTTAATCTTACACACATACGACATGGCGCTTACACCTATACGATAAGATATAGTAACGCAGTACAGCATAGCGGAAAACTAATAAAAATATAAGAGAAGGGGTTAGTCAAGCATTAGCTCTCTGCTGTACTAAGAATTAATTGTTTTTAATACAGCAGGGGGCTATTGTTATTTTATACATACAATACCATACCGTCCAACTATAGAAAAGCACTAAAGTCCTTCATCACTATTCTATAATAATTTTTACTCTATTCACTAATGGATTTTAAATATGATTTCATTTCTGCTTTTTGCTCAGAATCCATAAGATTCCATAATAGAGAGTTATGATTATTAATGTAAAGTAGCGTTATAGATCTACTATCATCTATCACTTTCTCCCTTACTATATTTATGAGTTTCTTAGAAGGCTTTTTCATAAATTGATTCCACATTATGAGTGCATAATAATCAGAAGATGGTAAGTCACTGCGACTATACTTCTCCCCACTGAGTAGAGAAGAATTGTCTAAGAAAAAGTCAAGATCTAAATAATGACTATTGAGACTCTCTATGTCAATGCTGGGCGGAAAAACATCCAAGCATTGATTGATATTCCAATCCATCTTAATGGGTTTCTCAATATAACAGCCTATAAGTTTGAAGATTTCTTCTCCATCATTAGTGAATAATCTAAACTGAACTGGCTGCGTATCATCCTTTAATACTTCCTTCCTTTTCTGATATTCTTCAGATTCTTTGTCTGTAAATTTTTCTTGTCGTATTCTATCTCCTATGCCCTCATAATACCCTACCGAATCCATGACTAAATTATACTCTTGAGGAATATTATATTTACGAGCTTGCTTTTCTATATCAGAAGCTGAATTCCATTCAGGCGTCGTATCTACTCCGAGAAGTAAATTGTAAGCAACACCGCAATGAGACAATAATAGTACTATAAAACAACAAGTTAACAGGAATAAGGTATTAGTCGTTCTCATAAGAGGATTGTGTATCTAATTAGTAGATTCAATTAATAAATGTAATGGTATCATCTATAGTCTCCCTTACAGCTTCCTGAAGAAACTCATCAAGGGGGCTACTCATCTAATCTTATTTCTCTATTCGATATGTCTTTTTATCAACTCCTACACCTTTTATGGTTAATGATTTCCATTGTTTAGGCAGAATTGGATTTTTCTGAACTATGCCTTCGTCCGTAAGTTCTAATCCGCCAAAACCAAATAGTACACTTTGCAACATTCCTCCTGCACCTGTAGCGAAATATGAAAAATTAGAAGTCGCCACCTCTGATAAAGCACCAAAAGGCGCTTGCTGATTAGGCACATAACTTTCCTTAAAAAGTCGGTACGCATTCTCTACATCTCCTTGTCTTGCATATAAGATTGAAAAAATAGATTTACCCATTGCAGGTCCTTCTTTGGCTAATTTGGGTTCATAATATTTTAGGTCTTTGAGAATCGTTTCTTGATCGCTAACAATATTTAGTGGATACGATAATAAATTTACATCCGCTTGTTTGATTCTTTCTCCATCGTACTCTGCATGTTCCTTAGTTGTCCCATCGGGAAATTTTAATATTCTGAGATGAGTTGCAACTTCTGCCCATTCTGGACTTGGAGTGATGCCTAATTCTATCGCCGCCAGAGTAGCATATTGCAATGCGGTCTTAGCTGCTCCATTCGTAAAAGCATTATCATCTACATTTGGAGCAAATTCATTAGCTCCTACGACATTATTAATCGAATAGCTCCCATCATTATTTTTTGTCACCCTACTCACCCAGAAGTCTGCTACCTCTTGTAATACTGGATAGCCTTTTTCTCTAAGCCACTTAGCGTTATTTGTTACTCTATAATAATTCCAAAAGGCAATACCTATATCCGCTGTGATATGATGCTCAAAAGGTCCTGTTAATGCAAACGGAGGTGTAGCTTCCTCTCCTGTATCATCGCTTTCCCAAGGAAACATGGCACCTTTATAACCATAATTAATAGCTCGCTTTCTGGCAGGTTCTAATCTGTCAGATCTATAATTAACCAATGAGCGAGCGATATCTTGGTTAAGCAAGAGTAGCGGAGGAAACATCCATAATTCTGTATCCCAAAAGATATGACCATTATATGGAGTCTGTAGCGACAAGCCCATCGGAGCTATACTCAAATCAGATTCTCCTCGCCCAAATGCATACAAATGATATAGTGCTAACCTAACATCTTGTTGTGATTGTAAATCGCCTTCAATAATTATATCGCCCTCCCAAAGTTCTTCCCATAATTTTCTATGAGCTCCTAATAGTACTTCTCGAGTGTTCAGTAAATTAAAAATGACCATACGCTCTGAT
>CALLAG010000367.1 GCA_938002705.1 uncultured Saprospiraceae bacterium
TGCTAAGACCTTCTCAAGCTTAGCTTTGTCAGCTGCTACCTTAGACGGTAATGGTTGATTATATACGTTACAATCAGATTCTAAGATCTCGCCATCTGGAATTTTGAAAATAGCTCCCTGGGTAAGCTTAATAGCAGGATCTTCTTCTAATTCCTTCATAAGGTCAAGATAATATGGTCGTGCCATTCTACCACCGTAACCATATTCCTTAGTAAGGAATCTTATCCATGAGTTCTCACCACCTACCCAAGTTCCTATTACCAACTCAGGAGATATACCCATAAACCAACCATCTACAAAATCATTAGTCGTTCCAGTCTTACCACCAAATTGTGATTTTAATTTATGCTTATGGCCACTTGTTGCATGCTCTAACAGATTAACTACAGCAAAGTTATACGTCTCATTCATCACTCTTCTCTGATCAGATATAGGTGAGTATATAAGCTTACCGTTTTTATCTTCTATTCTTAGAATAAAAGTCGGTTCATTATATATACCATTATTAGCAAATGTAGAATAGGCACCGGTCATCTCTAATACTGTAAGCTCAGGCGTACCCAAAACTATAGATGGATATGGTGGTACTTTTTCTTTAGGAATACCAAGATCTCCTGCAAGATTCCTTATCAGCTCTACATTGCCCAGTTGAGCGATAAGCCATGCAGACACAGAATTTTTAGAAAATTTAAGTGCTTCCTTAAGTGTGAACATTTTTGAAGAATACTTTCCATCTGCATTATCAGGATACCAGGCTTTTTGTAATTTAAAATTAGGCTCGTTAGCTGGGATTCCATGTTTGATATCTTGCACACTAAAGCAAGGCGACATACCCTGCTGCGCTATAACTGTCGCATAGAGCAATGTCTTAAAGGTGGACCCCACCTGTCTATTTGTCTGTACGTGATCAACTTTATAATACTTCTTATTGATGCCACCTACCCATGCCTTGACATAGCCAGTCCGAGGGTCCATAGCGAGTGACCCTATCTGCATATGTTCCTGATGATACTTGATAGAATCCATAGGTGTCATCGTTACTTCTCGCTCACCTGATTCTGTATAGTCGAAGACTTTCATTTTGACCGGTGTACTGAACACTTTGTTGGCTGCTTTTATAAGTTTGTTTCTTTGAGACTTTACCTCAGCCCATAATGGATCAGTGAGTACTTTCCTATATTCTTTGACCTGATCATTAGTAGCCCATCCTTCTCTTACTATCTTCTTAAGGTATCCAGGCTCTTTATCTTCTCTTATCATTCTGCTGATATCCCTATAGTCTAATCTTACATCAGGATACTTAGATAATACCTTAGAGAAAACCTCTGACATGTACTTATCTCTCATCTTGAGGTAACGACCTGACTCTCTCCTGTGTGTAAGTAATACATTTTTTCTCTGTTCTAGCTGACGTTTGGCTTTCTCTTTATCTTTTTCTTCTGTGTACTTCCATGGATCTTTATTCTTCCATTGTACATTAAAGTTTTTCTGGACATTGGCCATATGCTTGAATGCTACCTGCTCAGCATGCTTTTGCATTTTTCTATCTATGGTCGTGTAGATCTTAAGACCATCTTCCCATATGCTATAGTTCGTCCCATCGGGTTTTTTATATTTCTCTTTCGAGAGAATGTCATTGAGTGTTTTGGTCAAGGTTGTTCTGAAGTATGGCGCCATACCGTCATAGTGGACCTCTTGCTTGAATGATGATAAATCTATAGGCATGGCCTTTAACTCATCAGCATCATTCTGAGATAGAAAATCATTCTTAACCATCTGACCTAATACGATATTCCTTCTACGTAGTGATCTCTCAGGGTGTCTTATAGGATCATAGAAACTTGGCCCTTTAAGTAGACCTATCAGAACTGCTGCTTCTTCTACTGCCAGTTTGGACTGATCTTTTCCGAAGTATGTTCTCGCCGCTGCACCTATTCCGAAAGAATTATATTTAAATTCTGACTTATTAAGATACATACTTATGATCTCCTCCTTAGTATATCTCTTCTCGAACTGTACAGCAATAACCCATTCTTGTAACTTCTGCCATACCCTCTTGACGAATGACCGTGACTTATTAGTAAAAAACAGTTTAGCTAACTGTTGAGTGATCGTACTTGCTCCACCGTTACCGCCTAGGAATACGACTGCTCTTGTGGTCCCTCTTGCATCTATCCCACTATGGTTATAGAATCGCTCATCTTCAGTCGCGATAAGTGCATTGACTATAAATGGATTAAGCTCATCAAAAGTAAGCAGATCTCTATTCTCAGAATAGTATCTCCCCATCTCAGTATTATCAGATGCATATATAATGGACGCTTGCTGATACTTAGGGTTCTCGAGTTCTTCAGTATCAGGCATTTTTGTCTTAGATATCATGACGAACATAGCTGCCGCAAGAAGAAGCCCTACAATAAAAAGTACCCATAACCACTTAACCGAAGCGTTAATCAATGCGATCCAACCAGGAACATTTTCCTTGCTGGATTTTTTTTGACCATTTTTCTTGGTCGAGCCTTTCTTTTTTGCCTGTTTAGCCATGAGAATTTCTTCTTATTATAATGCACAAAGGTAACGAACAATTATACAAATTATAATTATTCGTAATGAATAAAATACTATAAATCAGCAGTTTATTACATTTTTAATTAATGGTAAAGGAATAGTTAGAATCTCGATTAGATAATTAATGGCTTGGAGCCTATCGAAATTCTATTATATCTGATGACTTTATAACGGAATATTTATGATTATTAGTTTCTTACATTTATAATAAAATTATCATTGCTCCAACTCACCGATAAGATATTATACCAATACTTCCGACAGCGACAAAAAAAGATAGAAGCTGTCATAAGAAATCCTCTGCATTATCAGAATGCACTTCTGAGGCTCATCTTAGATTCTAATCAAAATACTGAGTTTGGTAAGAAGTATGATTTCTGTGCTATCAAAAATCAGCGAGATTATCAGAAAGCATGTCCACTTCAATATTATGAATCCCTATTTCCATCCATAGAAAAAATGATGGATGATGCCTCTAATATATTGGTACCAGGAACAGTACAGTGGTATGCTAAGTCATCAGGTACGACTAATGCAAGAAGCAAATATATTCCAGTAACCAAAGGATCATTAAAATATGGTCACCTAAAGTGTGCATGGGATGCTGCAAGTCACATCTATAACGAAGATCCAGCAGCTAAGCTATTCGCTAATAAGAGTCTTATTATGGGCGGCAGCCTCGAAGACTTAGGTCACAATAAGATGGCGGGAGATATATCTGCTATTATCCTACATCATTTTCCTAAGATAGGTAGGGGGTTCTACACTCCATCGTTTGAGACAGCATTATGGCCGGAGTGGGATGAGAAAATAAAAAGAACTGCTCAAGAAACTATACGTGAGAAAGTGACACTGCTTGCAGGCGTTCCTACATGGACGCTTATGCTACTCAGGGAAATATTAAATGTAACTGGAGCAGAATACATCACTGATGTCTGGCCAGATCTAAGATCATACCTGCATGGCGGTGTGGGATTCGCTCCATATCGTAACGAATTCCGAAAATTAATCCCTGACCAGAAAGTCAGCTTCAGAGAAGTGTATAATGCATCAGAAGGTTACTTTGCCATGCAGAACCATAGAGATCAAGATGGTATGTTGCTACTATGCGATCACGGTATCTATTACGAATTTATACCACACAAAAACATAGATGATTCCAATCCTGAATGCTTAGATATCAGTCAAGTAGACGAAGGTCAGAAGTATGCCCTTGTTATCACAACTATATCAGGACTATACAGATATGTAATAGGTGATATTATAGAATTCGTCTCTACACGTCCTTACAAGATCAAAGTCGTCGGTCGAGTCCATGATAGTATCAATGTATTCGGCGAGGAACTTTCTGCTCATAACACCGACAAAGCGATAGGCATTATATCAGATAGGTATGATGTGCAAGTAAAAGACTATACCGTGGCTCCCCTATTTATAAAAGATGGTCAAGCTGGTAGACATGAGTGGTACATCGAATTCGAGAATAGACCTGTAGACCTTAACGCATTTGCAACAGACTTAGATACTGAGTTACAGACACTCAATAGTGACTACGCCGCTAAACGCTCTAATGACATCGCTGTAGAATGCCTTAAGATCATTCCGTTAAATCAAGGAACCTTTGAAGCATGGCTAAGATCTAATAACAGATACGGAGGTCAATCTAAAATACCACGTGTAAAAAACGATAGAGAAATGGCCGAGGCACTACTCACAATTAATTAATCACCAATAGGTCCTAACTCTACGCCTTCTGAGTATGCAGCTTTGACATTATTATCACTGAAAGCTTTCTTAATCAATCCATTAATCTCAAATGTCGCTTCCCAGTACTCGTCGGGATGGATATATGGTCTTACTGTCAATAATATATTGTGAGAATCATATGTTTCTATTCCTATAAGTGTTTCTGTGCCAGCAACCACATATTTACTCTGAGCCACTGCACCATTGATTATTTTCTTAACCCTAGGAAAACTCTCCTCATAAGGCATCGAGATATTAAGCTCTAATCGGATATTACCTTGGGTAGAAAAATTAGTAATGATATTATCCGTCACTTGTCCGTTAGGTATGATCAGTGTCTTGTCATTAGGTGTGATCAATGTAGTATTGAATAACTGGATCGTCTTCACTCTACCGAAACTATCTGATACTTGCACCCAATCATTAATCCTATATGGCTTAAGGAATAAGATTGTCAGTCCTGCAGCAAAATTTCCAAGGAAACCTTGCAGTGCCATACCTACAGCAAAACCTGCAGCAGCAAGTAGAGCAAATAATGCTGTTAATTTGATACCTGCAACACTTGCTGCAAAAAGAAAAACGGCGACCTTAAGTAAGGTTGTAAGTAAGGATACAAGAAAATCTTTAAGCTCGATCTCAAGCTTGGCTTTATCTAAAGCAAGGCTAATGATTTTACTCAACTTCTTTACTATGAATAATCCGATATATATAACAAGAAGTGCAAGAACAATTTTAGGAATAGTAACCACTCCCCAATCAGTAAATTTATCTATATAAACTGCTATTTTTTCTGAATCCATTTTTTCCTATTGATTTTTTTTGAAAGACTAAATTAATCAATGAGTATGAATAATTAATAATTCTTACGTCTTCAGAGAAAATAGTTGATGAAAGGACCTTATCTTCATGATGAAGTGTTATAATGATGGTATAATAAATAATGAATATCAAGCTAACGACGGCCATTGGACAATAAAGAAATATCACATACTATATCTAATGATCTTGATATCAATATCCCTTCAGAATTATCTGATGAGGAGATGATAGACATAATATCTGTACGTGTAGAACAACTCCTTAGAGCCGATCCTGATTTGCTCATGAGTTACTTGTATCGCTTAGATGTCTTAGAGAAGAACATCAAAGCTTCACTGCATGTAAGCTTAGAGCCTGTTCATGTCACATTTGCAAAACTGATATGGGATCGGCAAAAAGAACGTATACTTACTAAACAGAAATACAAACAAGACCCAATAGAAGGTTGGGAATTTTAAATATCACAATAATTATCTCTACGCTCTGAGCAAAACATACAAATCCGAAGGCATCGTATTCAAAAGTCTTAAGTACTCTGAGACCAGTATCATACTTGATATCTACTCTCGTGATATAGGGCTACACTCATATATCGTCAGTGGTGTACGTAAGCAAAAATCAAAAATGTCCAATGTCTATAACCCCATTAATATCATAGACTTCGTAGCATATAAATCAGAAGATAGCTTGTCGCGAATAAAAGAAGCCAATCTCAGCCACATCTACGAGCATCTCAACTATGACATTATAAGATCTTCTATAGCCATGTACATCATAGACTTAGCTCGGAATGCGATAAAAGAAAAAGAGGGAAATGAGAACCTTTATAATTTTTTGAAAAAGTGGTTGATTGCACTGGATGATAAATCCATAAACCTGACTTACATCCCCATCTACTTTTCTATCCAACTAGCTAATTACTTAGGCTTCGGTATCAATGATAATAAAACTGAGGAGAACAAATACTTTGACCTCATGCATGGAGAATATATCGACAATGATATAAGGCATCAACACATCATGACAGAAGAACAAAGTGCTATCCTGGACCATGTCTTATCTAGAGTAGACTTACATCTGATATCTAAAGATGATAGGAATATTCTTCTTGATAGACTACTTGAGTATTATAAGTTACACATCGAGGGATTCAAGGGGCTGAAGTCACTTGAAGTTATCAGAAGAGTGTTGGGGTGATTCTTTTCGCTCAATATTCAATTTAAGTAACACGACTTAAATATTATATGCCTATCGGCTATTAGGTACTAAGCCTAATTTTGGATTAGAACATTATAGTATTAAGGCTGAGTCTTTTTGATCGAGAATGTTAGTGAAGCAGAGCCATGTCAAATCATGGTGGGTGGCGGGAGCGGCATAGAGTTGAGCCTTTGATTTGACTTGATTTTTTGTCTCTTTTTTATCAAGAAAAAAGAGAATTGAGTTAAGAAATACCATTCA
>CALLAG010000368.1 GCA_938002705.1 uncultured Saprospiraceae bacterium
TAAGACATTAATTCTATTACATAATTACTGTCGTTCCATTAGCTTCAATATCCTCATATCTTTGTATTTTCCTCCATTTCTAATCCGCTTCCTAAAGGAGAAATTTACTTAAGTCGTTATGGAAAAATTAAGCGTTCTAAAATATACGCTCAAGTTTTTTACATATGCTAAACGTTAATCTCGGTTCTTAATATTAAGACTTCTTTTCTATTATAACTAGCTAAAATCAATGGTGAGACTGAAACTTTTAAAATCCTTATTTTTACGACTTACAAATACACACACATGATACAATTACCTCCAGAAAAGATAGGATCATTCTATCTAGGTGCTGAATATGATATCAATACAAAAGAACTACTCACAGAGGCTGTCAACTATGATGCCCGTGATCTCACTACACATGCTGTATGCGTAGGCATGACAGGGAGTGGTAAGACTGGACTCTGTATCGGCCTACTCGAGGAGGCAGCTATCGACAAAGTGCCAGCTATCATTATAGATCCTAAAGGTGACATGTCTAATCTTCTTCTACAATTTGAAGATCTTGATAGCTCAGACTTTAAGGACTGGATTAATGCTGATGACGCTAGTCGTAAAGGAATGAGTGTAGATGAATATGCAGCTGCGACAGCCGATAAGTGGAAAAAAGGTATCGAGAGCTGGGGTCAATCCAAACAAAGAATAAAAGACCTTAAAGACTCAGTAGAATATACGATATACACACCAGGGTCTAATTCTGGTGTACCCATTAATATAATGGGATCTTTCTCTGCTCCCGATGTAGACTTTGATGAAGAAGCAGAAATGCTCAGAGAACGTATACAAGGTACGGTGGCAGCATTATTAGGAATGATACAAAGTAAGGCTGATCCAGTAAGAAGTAGAGAAGGCATTCTTCTTTCTAATCTATTCGAGCATTACTGGAGACTAAACGAAGACCTGGACTTAGCCAAATTAATCAAAGGTATACAATCACCACCTATGGCTCAGTTAGGTGTTTTTGATATCGAAACTTTCTTTCCTCAGAAAGATCGATTTGACCTTGCGATGGATTTTAACTCATTGATAGCATCACCACAGTTCAGATATTGGCTAGAAGGAGAAGATCTTGATATCGATAAGATATACTATACAGAATCAGGACAGCCAAGGCATAGTATATTCTATATAGCTCACCTATCTGATAGTGAAAGAATGTTCTTCGTTACCCTCTTACTTAATAGTGTCATTACATGGATGCGTAGACAATCTGGTACGACGAGTCTACGATCACTCCTCTACTTTGATGAGATATTCGGGTACTTCCCTCCTACTGCTAATCCTCCATCTAAGAAGCCACTACTTACATTACTTAAGCAAGCTCGTGCCTATGGTGTAGGTACAGTCTTAGTAACACAGAATCCTGTAGACATCGACTATAAAGGTCTGTCTAATGCTGGAACATGGTTCATAGGTAAGCTGCAGACTGAGAGAGATAAAGACAGAGTCTTAGAAGGTCTCAAAGGTGCTATTGCCGAATCAGGTAATAATGCAGACATTGACTTCAGTCAAATTATAGGATCACTCTCATCTAGAGTATTTCTGATGCATAATGTACATGACGATGCCCCTATCGTATATCATACAAGATGGGCCATGTCCTATCTCAGAGGACCGCTGACGAGACCACAGATCAAATCCCTGATGTCTGAGAAAAAAGCATCTGTAGAAAGCCAAAGAATAGTACCTAAATCAAGAGCTGCAAAAGCACCCAAGTTAATTGTAGAAACAGCGCCGTCTGTCGATCCCAAAATAGATCAAAAGTACTTTGCCGTATGGAAGTCTGCCTCAGAAGTTAATATCAATGGTGATGACAGCAGCATAATCTATGAGCCACATATATTCGCGACAGCAAGAGTAAGATATGTCGATGATAAGCGACATGTAGATATGGAAGATGCCATATCGATATTAGTACATCCACCTGATGATTTTGGACGTGTGGAATGGCAAGAAGGGGTACAGATCAGTAACTGGTCACAATCATTATTCGATAAGCCAGATCATCCTGATAATGTAGGCATCCAATACGAAGATGTACCTGATACTATGAATACTGCTACAGAATTAAATAGCATCAAAAAATCATTATCAAATTATCTCTACGAAGAAAAACGATATTTCTTAGTACAAAACGAAGAGCTCGAAATCTTCAAAAAAGACAGAGAATCAGATAGTGCCTTCCAGATGAGAGTAAGTACAAAAGCCAGAGAACTGCGAGATGATGAGTTAGATTCATTACACGATTCTTACGAAGCCAAATTTGAAAAACTCGAAACTAAAGTAAGAAAAGAAGAGAGAGACCTTGATGAAGCAGAAGCCGAACAAAAGAGCCGACGTAATGATGAGTTCTTTAATGTTGTAGAAACTGTATTCGGAGGCATATTTGGCGGTAAACGTAGAAGGTCCGTCAGCTCCGTATCTACTAAGCGAAGGATGGCACGCAAAGCCAAGGAAAAACTCCGAGCGGCAAAAGAAGATCTCTATGAACTCCAATATGCACGTGAGGACCTCGAGAGAGAACTCAAAGAAAAAATAGAAAGAATAACTCAGAAATGGGAAGAAAAAGAAAAAGCCATTTCTAAACGAGAAATAAAGCCAAGAAGATCAGATGTCATCATCGACAATGTTATGTTGACATGGTATCCTTACTGGGTTGGAAATGATAAGAAAGAAGCTGCTGGTAAGTAGAGATATCACAATCTATAATTATTGCGAATCTCCAGATTGTAGTAAGTCACGATATACTGTAACCCATCGTAACTCGCTATAGCTGGACTTGAATGGCATCTTGCCCATTAATTCTGTAAGATCTGCATCTGGGTTAGCCTGAGCTACCTTTAGTGCTTTTTCTACTTTGTCAGGTTTCATAATATCAAAGATAGATACTCGCTGCTCTTTCAAAAATTTAGTAAAATGAGACTCGATTGTACTCAATGCTAATCCTCTCTCCTTAGCAATTATTGCTAGTGACTTGCCCTCCTTATGCATATCATAAGTGATAGTGTAAGTCTCTCCTTTGACCTTCTTGGACTTAGCTTTAGCCTTAGATTTTCTATCTGCTGAAGAAACCTTATTGACATATTTTCGATCTCCTATGTATACCTTTTTTTCATTGAATACTATACTATACAAGCTTTCTATCTTGGACCAAAATAGATCCTCTAATTCATCGAGTGCTTTAGTGTATTTCTTTTCATCTTTCTTGACCGCATAATTAGCAGCATGCTTGATCGTCGGTATGACTAATTCTGTATGCAGCTGTTCTGTGAAGTAGTCTATGCCATCTACACATCTCTTAAGTACGTGAGAGACATCAATTGCCTCATCCTCAAAAAAGTTGGCCAGCTGTGACTGGAAAGTAGTGCTTATACCAATTAACTTCTGGAGACTCAATTTTAGTTCCTTGAAGAATACAACTCTATTGGGCTTCTCGCTCATATCACTTTCCTTAACCATATCCTCTAAGGGATCAACTATAGCTAATAGACTAGTAAGACTGAACTCTTGCTGAAGTTTATAATTATTATATTTTGACTTTTCTATCTCAAGAATTTCTTCTATATTTTCTGCTAGCTGATTCTCTTGTGTAAATGTCTGCACACGACTATCGATAATCACATTCTTCTCACTGATCTTAGATGTCAGTACTAATCCAGATAGAGACCGACATCTACTAAGAGCAACATATAGTTGTCCGCTGGCAAATGTACCTTCCAGATCCAGAATCACTTTATCAAAAGTCAATCCCTGGCTCTTATGTACCGTCACGGCCCACGCTAGTCTAAGGGGATATTGTACATATGTACCGACTTCATTCTGGACAATATTACCAGATACCTTATCTAACTCATAGACGACATTCTTCCACTCTACAGGTTCTACGATGATAGTGATACCGTCATCTCCTTTTACTTTTATATAGTTCTCTTTGATCTCTGTTATCTTCCCGATCTTACCATTGAAGTATAATTCTTCTGCGTGATTCCTTATGAACATTACTTGGGCACCGACCTTTAGTTCTATGACTTCGTCATTAGGGTAACTGTTTTCGTAGAATCTGCCAGTAACTTCTGCTGTTAAGAAATTAGATTCAGATTCTAATTTCTCAAGTTCGGAGCTATTAATTTTTCCTGCCTTCTTATTATGTGTGGTCAGAGTTATGGTATTGCTATAATCAGCTGTATCAGAATAATTCTGGTTAATACGATCAATACTTTTCTGATCCGCTTTTCCAGATCGGATACTATTCAGAATATCTATAAATTCTTGCTCCTCTTGCCTGTAGACAGTTTTTAATTCTACGATAACTGCCTCACTCCCAGTCCACACTAATGAGTCAAAGAAATATGGACTCTTATAATATATGGAAAGAATATCCTGAATATTATTCCTCACTACTGGTGACAACTGGAAGAGATCTCCTATCACTAATAATTGTACACCACCGAAAGCTTGCGAATTCTTTCTTACACGTCGCAGTGTCTGATCGATAGCATCGAATATATCAGCCCTGACCATACTTATCTCATCTATGATAAGCAGGTCCAGTTCTAATAATAGCTTTATCTTATCTGTATTAAACTTCTGGTGCTTAGCTAATTCTCTGGCGTCATAGAATTGCTCAGGATCATGACCTCTGTCTCTGTAGGGTATGTACGTCTTGAGAGGTAGTGATAGTAGTGAGTGTAATGTGACTCCACCAGCATTGATAGCTGCTACTCCAGTCGGCGCAGTTACTATATAGTTCTTATCTGTCTCTTTGAGTATCTCTTTGAGTAATGTCGTCTTACCTGTACCTGCCTTACCTGTAAGAAAGACATTCTTCCGTGTATGCAGCACAAAGTTTTTGGCTATCTCCCGTTCTCGGTTAGTTTTTATATCCGACATGTATCAAAGATAATATTACCAATCGAAAATGCAGGAATAAATAGACTATGCCTAATCTGAAGCAAATTAGGACTTATAATCAGTAACGGTGGACCCTGCTCGCTGTAAGACAAACTATAAAAACTACATCTTAACCACTCGATGAGAAGTAAAGATAGTCCCGAATTGTAATATCGTTATGAAGTAAATGCCTTGTGGCTTATCATACATATCTATCATCGTGATGTTCTGATTATTATAGGATGTAGTAATCAATCGTCCTAATCTATCAAAAACCAAGACATCATAAGGCTGATCACTATTAAGACTTTCTACACGTAACATGTCATCAACGGGGTTAGGAGCTACGCTATATCCGTACTTGTCATAATCAGGTTGTATATCACTATCATCATACAATCTAAAATTATCAAACATAACCACATCAAGATTACCTGCGACAAGATTATCTCTATCCGTATTAGCATATACTGTGAGGACTTCTAACTCTAAGGGACCTACATAATCACTGGGCAGTTCAAATTCATGGAGCTGTAACGCATCATCAGGTTGTGCATAGACGAATGGGTATTCTTGCTCATCAGTAGATACTCTTACCATACCACCGAATTGCTCATTTGATAAAGGACGCTCTCTATACTCATTAGATAACTTAAGCATATCAAATGAAAAAATCGGTTGATCTATATCAGTAGCATCTATACAGAATCTTATAGTGGACTTACGTCCATAGGCATCAAAAAAACCTTCTGGCTCATCACAGTCAAGTGTACGTAAGTGATTATCTACACCTCTTATGGCAAGCATGTTATTACTTTTATAATCTACAACAGAATGCTTATAGTATAGTGTATCTTCTTCTATTTTGAATTTTTCTATATCAAGCTCAGATTCGAAATCCCCTCTATACCCTCTTGTTATAGATTCTTGATATTCTACGACACCCTCTTCTGCAGTATTATTCTCATCACTTATATCACCCTCATACATCAGGGTTGCTGTATATGATGTGATGTTGTCAGGAACGGTATTAGGCAGAGAACCAGAACTTCCATAGAATATGCCTGCTCTAATTTCTGAAAACAAACGCCTTTCTATATCAAACTCTCCCTGATCTGATTCTACATGTACGTACAGGTAGTCATCCTCTGGTATGGCCACACAACCCTGATTACGTATGGTAAAACTATATCTTGAAATCTCGCTATCACAATCATCAGCTTGCTGTAATTCGAATCTCTCTAAGGATAGTTCTAGTCCATCGATATCTGATATGTATAAGTTAGCTTGATTTGTATTATTTAATTGATTAGCATCATCAGACTCTACGGATACTTTGTAGATGCCGTCTTTGTCTATATCCATTACAACTGGTGTCTTGAATGTATGTATAATACTATCACCTGGCTCTAAGTCGATACTTAAATCAAGAGATTCTATAATCTTAGGTGTAAGATTCTGTAGGAAAGTAACTTCTATAGTCGTATCTCGAGGTATAGTCTTACGTCCTACGTTTCTTATAATCGCCTCGATGTATACTTCATCATCTGGACATAAAGCGATATTCTCTTCGGCTAATTCTATAGCGAAATCAATATCATCTATACCTTCGTACAAGCCTACCGCTTTCCATGCTTCTATCACGCTCTCTAGTTCTGGAGATGTATCGCCATAGATATCTTTGACTGCTTGGATTGTAGAATACATACAATCGAAGTAAGTAGAATTTTCTGTCAGGTACGCCGTTTGAGTTAGAAATACTATGTCTAAAGCCTTACGCATACCTATGCTTTGTACATTAAATGGCACATCCCTTTCATTGACATCAGAGACGCCCTCTACAAGTAGGTAGAACCAATAGTTAAATACTCCACTATTAGAATGTACGCCGCCAGCATCGCTTGATCCTGTACGCCACTTCTCCCCACCATAATACTTAGGATGATTACGAGAATGAGGGTCTGACATAGATCGGAATACATTAATGGTCTCATCACGTCTGATAAGGTCTCCTATATTCCATGTAAAGTTCTCACGATCTGCATAATACTCTAAGCCCTTACCTATGATATCACTGATACTCTCATTAAGAGCGCCAGACTCATTACGATATATTAAGTCAGAAGTCTTATCAGTCCAGCCATGAGCGAACTCGTGTCCTACTACGGTCATTGTGGTAAGTGGTCCATATCTATGGCAGTCTCCATTACCATAGTGGGTTGCAGATCCATTCCAGAAAGCGTTGACATAATATTTACCAAAAACATTGACAACTGATACCAGCTCTCCTCCGTCTCCATCTAAGCCATCCCAGTCAAAGTAATCTAACATCATATCATAATACTTTGCTGTACAATAATGGGCATCCCCTGCAACGTAAGTCTCACCATCATGATTATGATCATGACCCCAGACATTATCTCTATCAGAAAAAGTATCTCTATCACTACTAAAGTCCAAAGTCACCACCCCATCTCCTCTGGTCATATCCTTCATAAGATAGAGATCAGGAGCTATAGAATCTGTTGTGATTTCTTGCTCGCCGTAGTAGCGTGTCTTAGCTGTCCCTTTGACTGCCCCACATTTTATCTCATTAAACTCGCATAACTGCTTACCTGTATGCGCATCTATATAGACCTGATACTTAATAGGCATCTCATAACTTTCGCTTGATACAGTATAACTATGTGCTACTCTATAATCGCCACTTATATCTGGATATTTACTATCGATGATACATAGGCCATTATAACTATGATCCCAACTTACTGACTCAGAATAGACGATGACTTCTTCTTCCTCTAATATTTGCTTCGTATGCTGTATTGCTTTCTCAGCTGCATAGTTTTTAGCTACAGATACATTCTTATCTACTTTTATATAAGGAAAAAGGTTACCACTCCCAGCTTGTAGATAACCGCTTTTACTATGTAGCGTATAGGTCCCACCTACGACAGGAAGGTCATTATGGAATTGCCTGTACCTCTCACGTGTCATGCCAGATATATCCGTCCATGTCTTAACGAGGGTCATCTTATCATTATCAGTAAGGCCAAGCTCTGTCTTGTGGCTATCAAAAAAATTAGACGATTTCTCTTGCGTACCCTTTAACTCAATTCGTTTATTATCGGAATATTTTCTGAAAGTGGATTCCTGAGACAGTAAAGTATCTGAAGTTAATAAGAATAGAAATACCAAAACCGATGCTACATATCTCATAGGAATAGATTAAATGATTAATATCGTATCAAAATAATAAAGTAATTATACTTTATAAGCAATAAATGGATAAAATTGTGATATAGAATGATATACGACAAGTTATACCAATATTGGCACTTAATGAACCATATGACTTTGGTATAATGCTCAATGCATGTTTAATTGAAATAAGCTATTTTGAGCTATTTATACACAGTTATCCGTATACTTAGAAAATATAGAGATGAGCGAGCAACACGAGGATAGATACAAGACAATATTAGAAGCGATAGAACTTGAGAGGCAAGAAGAAGAAAATTACTATATCAGTCTTGCAGAAAATAAGAGTATCAAAGAAAAAATAGATTCTGGAATACTATGGTATCCCGTGGATATGATATCTCATTATTACTCTATAGGAGAAAAAATAGAAATCAATGTAGAACGTGTCAAACATCTCAATACACCTCATAAGCTCAAGACAGGCATGGCTTGCCAGATATTTGGTCGAGTAGGTAATGAGAATGCATTCTCGTCTAAGGGTGTCATCTCTTATGTACGAAGAAATAAGCTGGGCATCATGCTTAACGATTCTGCAATCACAACAGATGACCTCAATCATGTCAAAGGCAATATAGGTATAGAAATGACCTATGACGAAAGACCGTATCGTGTAATGAAAAAAGCGATCGATAAAGTCATGAATTCTGATGAGCCGCATATAGCCTCATTTAGAGAAAAAATACGAAACAAAGATTCTTTTGACTATAACATACCGTCAGAACATATCTATACACCAGAGCATCTTAACCCATCACAATCAGAAGCACTTAAGGGCTGTGTGGAGTCCCAAGAATTCAGCATCATACATGGACCTCCTGGCACTGGTAAGACAACAACATTAGTAGCACTAATAAAGGAACTGGCCAAGACAGAAAAGAAAATACTCGTCTGTGCTCCCAGTAACAATGCAGTCGACCTGCTCGCCTATCATCTTGACTTATCTAAAGTACCTACACTAAGAGTAGGTAACGTCACAAGAATAGGTGATGACCTTATGCATCTCACCATAGCAGAGAAAGCCCGATCACATCCCGAATGGCAACATATCAAAAAAGTAAAAATAGAAGCTGAGGAAGCTAAAAGACTCGCCGGAAAGAGAAAGAGAGTATTCGGAGAAAGTGCAAGGAGTAATCGTAAGATGATGTACAGAGAATCGCGAGAACTAAGAAAATGGGCTCGCGACTTAGAAGACAAACTCATGGAAAAATTAATCTCCAGCAGCAAAGTCATATGCACCACTCTCATCGGTGTAAGCCAGAGAGCCATCAAAGATCTCCACTACTCTACCCTTATCATAGATGAAGCCTCACAAGCTCTGGAGCCAGAATGCTGGAATGCCATGCTCAAGGCTGATAGAATAATTCTCGCTGGTGACCACCTACAACTGGCACCCACAGTTAAGTCCATGAAAGCAGAAAAACTTGGCCTCTCTGTTACACTCCTCACTCGTATGGCAGACCACATAAAACACTCTTACTTGCTCGATACTCAGTATCGTATGAATGACAAAATCCTATCGTTCTCTAATAAGAAATTCTATGATTCTAAATTAAAGTCTGCCCCCGGTATCAATAGCTGGACATTAGTCAATGACTCTGAGCCACTCGTGATGATAGATACCAGCGGTAGCGGATTCGAAGAAGTCATGAATGCCAAAAGTCTAAGTCGATATAATGAAGGCGAATACTTCATACTCAGAGAACACTTCCTTATCAATAAAGACAAATACGAAAACACTACGATAGGCATCATCAGTCCCTACAGAGAACAAGTCAAATATCTAAAAAATAAAATCGAAGATGATGAAGCATTCAGCAGCTTTGATATTACAGTCAATTCTATAGATGGATTCCAAGGACAAGAGAAAGATATCATATATATAAGCCTCGTCAGATCTAATGACAAAGGAGAGATAGGCTTTCTCAAAGATGAGAGACGTCTTAATGTAGCCATGACACGGGCCAGAAAGAAGTTAATTATCATAGGTGATATGAGTACACTATCCCAAGATCCTCTCTTTGATGAATTATCTCAGCACATAGAGAAAGAGGGCTTGTATCAGTCAGCATGGGAATATATGTCAGCTTAGTAGTTAGTGATGGATTGTTAATTGTTAATGATTAATTAGTTGGATCAAGTTCTTAACTCAATTTTACTTTTTTCATCTCGATGGATAATTCATAATTAACCATTTATCATTGATGATTAATATACCTACAGTCTATAACCCAAATTAAACTGGATTACGTAATCCGTTCTTGCATTGGTAATATTAACGAACTGTTCTCGCCATAATCTTAACAATAGATTGATCCGATCTGAAAGTACGTAGGAAGCGCCTATCTTAGATCTGATCCGCTGTATCTCATTAATCCCATCTATCCTGAAGAAGAACTCTATACCGGCGTACGGCTTTAGTCTGGACGAAGTATTAAAAGTAACACTGGGATGCCAGCGTAGAAAGTTAGGATCGTCTATATCAATGTCTTGGGCAATATGCCATCGGAAGTATTGGCTCACCTTAATATTGTCATTAGCTTTAAAGTCATAGACAGCATCTATAAACCAGAAATTCCTATTGACACTATTAGCTAGCCACCAGTGGCGCTGTAGAAATGAGAAAGACCAATGTGCATCTAACTTTCTCTTGGCGATAAAATCTAAGGAAAAATTATTGTAACTACTTAAGTTATCCTTATGCCTAATGATAGGCTTAAAGATTAATCTGTTTTTTTCTTTTATTTTTTTGCTTAAGCTAAATGAGCTCCATGACTGGAGATCATTCTGTGCATTAATTTCTATACATAAGAATATGAATGCTAAGACAAAAAAAAGAAACTTAAATTTATTCAAAATAATAAGATATGAACTATCAGTGTTACCACTCTATAATCGTAACACTGATAGTTATATATACGATAAGATTACTTAAAAGCATTTAAACCTGTCACATCCATACCTGTAATCAGTAGGTGAACGTCATGCGTACCCTCGTAGGTTAGTACAGTCTCCAGATTCATCATATGTCGCATGATAGGATACTCATTAGTGATACCCATACCGCCATGTATTTGTCTTGCCTCACGAGCGACCTCTAATGCCATGTGGACATTGTTACGCTTAGCCATAGATATCTGTGCAGGTGATGCTTTACCATCATTAGCGAGTGAGCCTAATCTCCACGCCAGTAATTGCGCTTTGGTGATCTCTGTGATCATCTCTGCAAGTTTCTTTTGTGTCAACTGAAACTGACCTATCGGCTTATCGAATTGTATTCTTTCTTTACTATATCGTAATGCAGCATCGTAACAGTCTAATGCTGCTCCGATAGCTCCCCATGCGATACCATATCTTGCTTTTGAGAGGCATGATAACGGGCCTTTAAGGCCAGATACGTTAGGTAGTATATTTGACTTAGGGACTCTTACATCATGGAATACAAGCTCTCCTGTGATACTCGCTCTGAGTGACCACTTACCTTCTATCTTAGGAGCTGAGAATCCCTCCATGCCTTTCTCTACTATAACACCTTTGATCTTACCTTCAGGATCTTTAGCCCATACGACTGCGATATCAGCCAGCGGACTATTAGTGATCCACATCTTAGAACCGTTCAGGATAATGTGATCGCCATCTTCTACATACGATGTCAGCATACCACTCGGATTAGACCCATGATCAGGCTCTGTAAGACCAAAACAACCGATATACTCTCCCGATCCTAATTTAGGCAGATACTTCTGCTTCTGCTCCTCGCTACCGAATCGATATATCGGATACATCACGAGTGATCCCTGCACAGAAGCCATACTTCTGATACCAGAATCTCCCCTCTCTAACTCTTGCATGATGATACCGTAAGCGATCTCATCCATACCGCCACCACCATATTCCATAGGGAGACTCGGACCAAAAGCCCCTATCTCAGCCAAACCCTTGAATAGGTGTGTCGGGCATTCTGCCTTCTCAGTACAGTCTTCTATTATGGGTGAGACCTCTTTTTTGACCCATTCTCTTACTGCAGCTCTCGCGAGTAAGTGATCTTCGGACAATAGATCGTCTACATTATAGTAATCGTGGTATTGGAACTTATCAACTTTAGATGCTGATGCTACGCCATTTTCATGCATTTTCTTTCTTTTAGTAGGCTCAAAGGTATGATTTTATTAGTCTTCCTGCGTGACATTCTGCATGAATTATCATCTATCAGCAACTCCTCACACATGGTATACCCTGAGCCAAATATGGTAATAACCCCCTATAATAAAAGTATAGGTCTATATAGTTTTATAGGTAAATATATCTTATGTATAAATGGTTAATTATATCAATTTGTTTTGCCCTGTCGGCATGTAATTCTCCTCAGAAGAAATTACTCGAAAAACAACTAAATGACAAAGTAGAACAAGTCCAACAGTTAGAAGATCAACTGACGCATCTACAGAATACTAATAGCAGTCTCCTCGATAGAATGGCTGATATGTCCATCATCAATAGAACCGATGCCGAAAGCATCAGAGGCTCCATCTCCTCTCTCAATACACAGTTCGATTATATCAATAAGCTATCAAGTGAGATAGAGCGCAAAGACTCCATCAATAGTATGCTGGCACAGAACCTCAAAAGCTCTCTGATAGATATCAATGACGATGATGTAGAGATCAGTGTCAAAGGGAGTGCCGTTATGGTATCTCTATCAGATAAGATGTTATTCCGGACTGCAAGCTCTACGATTAATACAAAAGCATATGCTATCCTCAAAAAAGTATCACATATTATCAATGATAATGAAGATATAGATATCATAGTAGAAGGACACACGGATGATGTCCCTATATCTAACAACAACTATAAAGACAATTGGGATCTTAGTGTGAATAGAGCGACAACTGTAGTCAGACTACTGCAAGAAAACTTTAACGTAGATCCTGCTAAGATGACTGCTGCAGGCAGATCAGAATACATCCCTAAAACTGAAAACAGTACCCAAACTGGTCGTAGTCAGAATAGAAGAACAGAAATAATCATCACTCCTAAACTGGATCAGTTCTTCAAACTATTAGAGTCGCCAGAATTAGTCGGATAAAACAGATATTATAAAAAATATTGTTTAGAACTTGTATGAAAGCATACATGTAAGAAATTCATGCTCACTCATAGCCACCGTCTTGGACTGCACTCCCTGGACGGTGGTTTTTTTATGGCTATAAAAATAGATATATGTATTATTTTCACATCAATAAATAACTAAAGCCCAGAAGCAATAGTCCTTCCTCTCATTCGGAAGGTTAGGATGGGTCATAAAAGGAAAGCATAATGAAAACAATTGTATCAATAGAAGGATTAAAGTTCAGAGCACATCACGGATTCTATGACGAAGAAAGAAAGGTCGGTAATGACTTCTCATGTGATGTATTCGTAGAACTTAAGAGCTATGACTCTATAGATGATAACATCTATGACACTGTCAACTATGAAGATATATACGAGATCGTCAAAGATGAGATGAATAAAACCAAAAAACTCATAGAAACGGTAGCCTACTGCATTATGACAAGAATCAAAGAACTCGATAACGTCACAGGTGCACGTGTCAAGTTATCGAAGTATAATCCACCGCTTAAAGGTGATGTGGAGAAGGCTGTTGTGGAATTGGCATTTTAGGTTTTCGTGTAATAGACTCGGCGGCGGGGAAGCCACCAAGAACATAATGCAGATTTTGAAATACAAGAACCACATTGTTACTATTGGCGTCCTCGCCGACAGCGCTTTATCACATAACAAACTTCAAAAACAACTTATCTAATTCTTCTGCAGGATCAGAGCTCTACTTGTTAGGCGTAGGCTGAAAAAAAGCTTTGGCGCTGCCGCCTACGTCTGATATAGATACGAAAACTCTCTTTTCACATTTGACATTCTCAAGATAGAATCTTGAATCTGCATACGACGAAGGCAGCTCTTCTCTCATGCTCATCGACACCCTACGCCAAACGGCCGAATCAAAAAGATGATCTATATCTTGGCAGTAGTTAATAAGGACTATAACCACAATCAACTTTTAAAAAATTCCATTTATTTTTCGCCTCGATTGAGTATGAATATATTTCAGACCATATAGAGCTACCTGACTTTATTCTTCCTACAGCTACATAGGCCTTTTTGTCAAGTTCTAGTAATGGCGAATATTGTATATACACCTTTCTACTTTTAGACTTTGGAGGAATAAAAGAATCTGTCAAATTAAAATAGAAAACCCTTGACTCATCTATGTCAATATTACAGCTTATTGGATACAATTGATTTTTCAAATCACTTTGTTCAATTTTTAGACAAAGGGTATTCCTATTATTTAATAAATTTTCACCATTTGAAGACATATTTGCAATAAAAATAGAATCCTTCTTTTCAAGATTATCCTCTATAGCTCTCGATACTGCATCATTTATTATTTTTTGTCGATAATCATTGTTGTCAGTATTGTTTTTACATGAGCAAAATACTATCATAATAAATATACTGCTATTTACAATATTCATATTCTGCACCTATTAGTTCATTATGTTGTTGTGAAAATACAATTGAATATGGGCTATCCAATATGCCAAGTGCTGATCCTATATCCTTAAGACCACTCCATGCCATCCTCAGATATATTAATAGAATAATCCTTCAAAAATTCATTGACCTCTAGTTTCACAATTCCATTAGATAAAAATTGCAAACGTGTAAACGTACTAAGATAATGAATATACTTTTCTTCATCTGGAATTTCTTTGAAGTTATTTGTTATAGTTCTTAGTTGATTAAATGAAACAAACTCAAAATGATAATGGTCTTCATAATGATAATATCTTAAGAATGCAGTGACCCTATCTTCCATAAATATTGGCGTAGTGACATAATAAAAATCTTGATTATGTGCATTGAGATAAGACCAGTTCCAGCGCAGTACTCCGTAAGAATCTATTGCTTCTTGCCACTCGACATAGTTTACCATAGAGTGCAAAGCAGACTTAATATCGTTTGTCATAGAAGCAGACACTTCTAAGTTGGATCGATATTCTATTTCGTCAATATTATCTTCGTAAGTATCTATGCCTGATGACCTATGTTCTAATGCATATTGCTCATGTAGATCATCATGTGATTGATTATCGGATATATCATCGCTTTGACAAGATGCCAACAATACTGATAAGAACAACACGTAGTTTAACCCTTTCATATCTGTTATTTATTTTAGACTAATGTACCCCCCTCATTCACATATCCAAATCTACTTTATGGTATTTTTCGCAAAATAAATTACTTATATAAGTTAGTGCTATATGACGGAAAGCCATAATGGTTAGTTATTATATTCTGGCATTAGTGTTTTGGAGAAAAGCTCGGCGGCGGGGACGCCACCAAGAACATAATGCAGTTTTTGAAATATAAGAACAACATTGTTGCTGTTGGAGTCCTTGCCGACAGTTCTTGATCACACAACAAACTTCAAAAACAACTTATCTAATTCTTCTGCAGGATCAGAGCTATATCCTGGATGTACTTTTGAGCTTTGTATTATCGTACTTCTATTAGCTGTCAGCCATCTGAATCTTAGGTGCATATCGAGCTTTCCTATAGGTCCACCCTCTTTACTTCCTTTGCATACTTTAATCCATCCATCGAGGTATTCTTTGATCATTGCTACATCCAGATCTTTGGAGAATGCAGAGATACGATCTTCATCAATATGGATTTTTATATCTAAATAGTCCTTTCGTTTAGAATATAAGATGACTCCTATATTGAGAAATTCTTCTCGCTCTACTTTAGGGACAAGTCTGATAATCGCATATTCATATATTTCACTTTTGGACATCGGAAATCTCTTTTGCGATTAAGTCAATATTAGATAACCTTACACTCAAGAATTCGACATATGCTTGCCTTTTTTCATCAGTAGACATAGTCGTATTTTTATCTACTAACCAATCTTCAGGGATTAGTGACACAATATGTTCTATCAATTCCTTACTCATACTTTGCTTAATTTCCTCTACCGCTTCAGGTATCTCCGTCGCTCGTTCAAGTAAGACGTGATCTTTAATCATCGGAAATGGCTTGTAATCATATCCACCCCAATTATTCCAGTTATGATGAAAATACAGACTTGCTCCATGATCTATCAACCATAGCTCCTTATTCCAATTAAGAAGGTTCGTGTTCTTTGCCGTACGATCTATGTTATTGATCATACTATCCAGTAATACAACTTTAGATGCTGACATAGGATCTGCTACAGATACTAAAGGATCATAAGTGATTGCGCCAGACAAATAATGTAATCCCAAATTTAAGCCTACACTAAACTTTAGTAAGTCTTGGATCTCTTCGTCACCCTCTGATTGTCCAAAGTTCTTAATAAGATTCATAAAGACTAACTCCGGCATCTTCAAGCCTATCGCTCTAGCAATCTCCCCACCGATCAGCTCAGCGATGAGTGCTTTGGTTCCCTGCCCTGCTCCACGAAATTTGAGTACATACTGGAAGTCATCACTACCGAGAACGATAGCTGGAAGGGACCCACCTTCTCTCAATGGGATCCTATACTGGACCACATCTATTGTTCTAATATCCACTAAGTTCATGCGATGCAAGATAAGCCAAATAATAGTCTAAGTAATACTTGACGACGGTTAACCTTTATTATGCAATAACATATCCTTACTTGAATATTTGATTCAGGAAATTGCTTGTAGTCCATTCAAGATAAAATCTTGACATCTCCACAACCTATACACCCAAGCTCAAAGCTCCCCTTCAGCCAACGCCGTACAAATATGATAACGAAAGGTGTGTCAGCGTAGACGCCAACAGTCCAATTATATGCAAACAAAAAAAAGGGTCCGTCAGTGACGAACCCTTAATCTATCTATCAATAATTATTTAAACAATCTGAAACTCACTACTCTTAAAAAATATTAAGATTCAGTAATCCTATAAATTATTGATAGACAAAAACCTGAAAATGTACATTATTGTCTCCCATCTGGAACCACCCGTCTTGGAGTATTTGAGAAATTTTAAAGAGAAATTCTTATTTGATGGCAATATCAGCAAACTGGATATTGTCTTGACCTGCTATCAGAAATCCTAACTTATAGTCTCCAGAATTATCAAATAAGCTTTTGCTTAATTTCACTTTTTTGGAGTCTACCATAAGTTGGAATTCTAATGTGCCGTCTGCATCGAAGATCTGAACATAAGATATCGCTTCCTTAGTGGCGAACTCTATGTTATTTTGATCTGCATTATATGCTACGGTTGTAAAAATGTTTGTTTGATCAGCATTACTTAATGAAACAGATACATTTATATTTTCTAATACCTTAACGGCATTCTTAGGATCATTATTACTTGCCGAAGCAGTTAAGCTTAATGCAAGAAGGAAGATTAGATTTAAGATTGATGTTTTCATAGTTTTTGACTTTAACTGTTGTATAGTAAAGACACGAAAATCACCCCACCCCCTATCATTTTAGCACTACAGATCTACCTACAAGTAGACTACAGCGACCCTACACATATCCATTTTTGGCTATAAAATGTATGCTACTTTACAATAAAAATAAAATCGGCTCGAAATTCTCTATACAGCGCAGGGGAAATTATATTCTGAATAAGAGACCTAATTGGCAAATAAAAGAATATAATATGCTGTATAAATTTATATATCGTATTGATTGACTTTTGAAGATGTTCTTACTATTTTTAGTATTACGAGCTTAAAGAAGCCCGATTTTGCAATATTTATTCACACATAACAATGAATACATGGATATTAAAATTGAAAGAGGATCGAAAGACGGTAAGAATTATTTTGAAAACTATGCAAATCAGAATTTGCAGAAGTTTTTTGCCAATTATCCATTTTTAGAATCAGTTAAAGTATTCTTCCGAGGAGATAAGCACCCCACCAAAAAGGTAAAACTCCACGCAAGACTTAAAGGCAAAGATGTATTTGTAGAAGCATCAGGACCTAAGCATGATATAGCATTAGATAATGCCGCTGTCAAGTTGAGGGCTCAGGCCGAAAAATATAAAACGAAGCATTATAGAAAAGCTTCATAATAAAATGAAAAAGGAATCTTGATAACAAGATTCCTTTTTTTATACCTTAATATTACTCAAGTCCTTATCTAATACAGTATATCATTAATCGGCGCTATAGGATCAGGTAGATCCTCCTCTCCTAACATCTGCTTAAGGTCAATCTCTATAGTCCGACATAGCGCAGACATCGGTACATCATTAATAAATCCTTCAAATGGATCTTCGCTACTATCACCCACGACCTCCATAGTGATGAATATCCATGATATCAAAACACAGAAAGGCACAGTAACCCATATAAGATTATGCCCCAATCTCGAGAATTCTCCTACCATACCTAATGGCAGCAGTAAGATAAAGATCCATGTAAATATTTTACTAAAAAAAGCATACTGCCTCGGAAACGGTGTATTATTGATACGCTCACACTTACCCTGCAGATTATATAACTGTTCTAAAGTTTTCATCATATCCATATGCCTGAAGTCTTCGATCAGATTATGACAGTGCATCAACTCACTGAGTCTCTCTCCTTGCTTTCTTATGATCTGCGAGGCTGTATTTTTCTTATCTATGAGTACCTGGTATTCCTTATCTTCTAAGAAGATGCTGACTTCCTCGTTCCACTGCTTATCATGGGTTCTCTGGTTCTGCAGGTAAGCTTTGCTCTTGTGATGCTTGATACTAAAGGTACTGCTCTCTCTTAATTGTAGCCTCAGTGCATTCATCCATGCAAAATGCCTATATATCAACTCCTTATGTATAATGCTCTGAGATTTCAGATCAAGACCAGATGGCGCCGTCTTACAGTGATAGTCATTAACGTAAGACAGTACCTGATTAGCCCAAGTCCGGCTATAGTTAACGATACCTCCCCATATCTTACGACCTTCCCAGAATCTATCATAGGAAGCATTATTCTTAAATCCAATATAAAATGCTACTGCAATACCGATAAGGCTTATAGGCTGAAAAGGAATGGCTATATCTACACCCATATGGTCAAAGTAGTGATACATATTGACCACGATAAGATTCCATATTGTAAATATGATAACATTAAACCAAGCAAATCTTACTATAAGGTTCAACTTGATATTTCGACGTACGTACATAATTTAATGCTATTCTGATGTAGATGGATAATTAATACCGCCCAAAAATAGCATTATGTTCCAATTAAAAAATTCAAAGATTCCACAGTGGAGTATTTAATAATGATTATGCCATTGTAAGTATCTTAAGTTACATTTGTATTCTTATCCATATAATATAAAGCGACCTTGAATTACCTTACATTAGAAAATATTACTAAGTCATTCGGAGAGAAAGTCCTCTTTGAGAACATTAATCTCACTATCGCCAAAGGTCAGAAAATAGCACTTATAGCTAAAAATGGGACTGGCAAGACCACACTGCTCAAGGTCATAGCTGGCGCAGAGTCTGTAGAAGGAGAAAATGCAAAGATTATAGTAAGTAAGGATATCGTAACACGATACTTAAAGCAACAACCCCACTTTAATGATGGTGATACAGTTATAGAGGCGGCTTTAGATTCTCAGAATCCTAAGATTCAAGCTATCAAGCAACTACAAATAGCTAATATACTGGGCGATGATAATCGTATACAAGAAGCCATCGTCGCAGTAGAAGACCTCAAAGCATGGGATATAGAATCTCGTGTCAAAGAGATCCTCGGTAAGCTCAATATACACAAGTTAGATCAGCCCATAATGGAGCTATCGGGTGGGCAGAAAAAAAGACTGTCATTAGCTAAGATCCTCATAGAAGAACCTGACTTCCTCATCCTCGATGAGCCTACTAACCACTTAGACATCGATATGATAGAGTGGCTAGAGTCATATCTTACCGCTAAGAATCTCACTATCTTCATGGTGACTCACGATAGGTATTTTCTAGAAAGAGTCTGCACTGAAATTCTGGAACTGGATGACGGCATACTACACGTATATAGAGGCAACTACTCTGACTACCTCGAAAAGAAAGACGCTAGAATGCTCAACGAGAAAAGCAACTTAGAAAAAACTAAGAAGCTCTATAAGAAAGAACTGGAATGGATGCGTCGATCACCACAGGCACGTACTACTAAAGCTAAATCTCGTATAGATAAATTCTATGACATCAAAGAGAAAGCTCATAAGCAAGTCGTAGATGATGATATGACGATGAGTATAGATATGGCAAGACTCGGAGGTAAAATTCTTGAAGCTCATAATATATCCATAGGATTTGATGAAAGGAAACTCGTAGAAGGATTCTCTTATAAATTTAAAAAAGGAGAACGTGTCGGTGTAGCTGGAGCTAATGGTGCTGGAAAGACCACATTAATCAAAGTACTCACTAAAGAAATGGATCCCACTTCTGGCAAAGTAGTGATCGGAGATACTGTCGTATTCGGACATTACCATCAGGATAATGATAGTCTTAATGAAGATGTCCGTGTCATAGATAGTATCAGAGAAATAGCAGAATATATTCCGCTTAAGAAAGGTCGTAAGATGACTGCTGAGTCATTGCTCGAAAAATTTCTATTCCCCAGATCACAGCAGCAAGTCTATGTCAAAAAATTAAGTGGTGGAGAAAAGAGACGTCTACACTTACTCAGAATTCTAATCACCAATCCTAATTTCTTAATTCTCGATGAGCCTACTAATGATCTCGATATATTGACCATTAATGTTCTGGAAGAATTCTTACTATCATACGAAGGTTGCCTACTTGTAACTTCTCACGATAGATTCTTCATGGATAAGCTCGTCGATCATATGTTTATCTTAGAAGGAGATGGTAAGGTCAAGGACTATAATGGCAGCTACTCCGATTATAGGGATGAGAAAAAGAAAGAAATCGCTGCATCATATAAGTCAAACGCTGATTCTACACCTAAAAAAGAGGCTGCGTCTAATAAAAAAGAACTCACTAATAGTGAGAAAAAAGAATACTACAATATAGAGTCTGATATCCAAAAGCTGGAAAAGAAAAAGAAAGCTATAGAAGAAAAATTCTATGATACTACACTCGATCCTGAGCAGATCAAAGAATTGTCAATACAGATATCAGATATAAAAGATAAGATAGAAAAGAAAGAAATCAGATGGATGGAACTGACTGAGATGATCGAGGGATAAAATTTAGGATCTCACAATTTGTTAAGTTTCTATAACCTGGGGAATCTTATTTTCATATAAAATCACCTAAACGAGAGAAAGACTTGGTGGCGGAGACGCTACCAAGAACATCTCGGTTGCTGTTAGCGTCCTCGCCGTCAGCTTGCTGAATGTGACTGCAAAGCTTTAAGACACTCAGATATAAAAGGTTTCTAAAACCCGATATATCTCGCTTTACTCAGATCATCTAATCATGAAGGCTTGGTGGCGGGGACGCCACCAAGAACAGCAGCTGCTGTTGGTGTAAGCCTATTTCGGGACAAGACATAACCCCAGCCCTTTCCTCCTCCAAAGGAGTAAAACATTGGTAACATAAAAAAGCCACTAAGAAATGAATCTCAGTGGCTTTAGTGTTTGATTTTTTAGATATTGCTTATCCGAATAAGTTCTTTGCTTTGTTGAGTAAGTCTCCTGCGTTACCACCTAATAGGCCAGTTAGGCTGCTTAGATCGAATGCACTATCTTCTTCAGCATTTGACTGAAATTTTTCTTTTAGTCCTGAGATAAGATCTTGTGCTGTAGATGCAGACTCTGTTTCAGCTTCCTCAGAACTCATGCCTTTAGCTTGAAGTACTTCTTTTATTTTACCCTGTACGTTATCAGCTATACCTTTTCCTTCTGCTCCTCCGCTAAATAATGCAGTGATCTGACTTAAGTCTCCTCCTTTGATACTTTCTAATAGTGCATTAGTACCTTCAGATGCTGCTTCGCTTGTTGCTTCTGCATTAAGACTATTACCACTCATTTTCTGCATTAACTTCTGCATTGCAAGGCTCTTTAACTGTTCTAACATTTATTCAATTTTATTTTTGTTATATAAATAATACGACCTTTAGACGTAGGATTACTATTTCTGTCACATATTATAATTGTATAGTAGATTGGGATTAATATCTGCTATTCATTGCATTAATCTCATTAAAGGTTATAACCAACTTTGTATTTACTAATTCAGGTGCATTTTCATCTGGTGTGAATTTATATCCTAAGGTTTCTCCAAGTACTTTTATCTTAGCATTTTTACTTATAATAGCTGTTGTATTATTATCGTATTCTGCAGCAATGACTCCTCCTTTCCGATCTACCCAAAGTTTGAATACTAATTTTCTATCTTTCTGATTAACAAACTGCACAGCATTGAGTAGATTTTCGATATTACGATAGACGACAGTTCTCGTATCACTCTTATATTTTCTTGATGAAAAATTTTTGAGATAACTAATTCCCTTAGACAAATCCTCAAGCATTGTACTATCATTAGCTATCGCAGCTACCCTATCCAACCGTAAAACAAATTCATCACTCTGTTGATACTGCCTGTAATTGCTCCGCGTATCCGAAAGGCTTCTATTGACTGTACAAGAAACTGTAGACATCAATAGTCCGAATAATGTAAATGCTATTATAGTTCTCATATCAAAAATTTTCCCTTTTCGTATATCAATTTACCATCTCCATAGATCTCACCTGACTCTGTCATATCTGTAATCATATCCCAGTGTATAGTAGATGTGTTAGTCCCGCCTGTCTGCTTATAGGATTGGCCTACAGCCATATGTATCGTCCCTCCTATCTTCTCATCGAAGAGGATATTGCGAGTCGCTCGCTGTATGTTGTAATTAGTACCTATGGCGACTTCTCCGAAGAACTTAGCTCCTGGCACATTGAATACATGATCTAATACCGCTTTGCCTTGGACAGCATCCCACTTAACGACTTCTCCATTCTCTACCCACAGCGTAATGCCCTGCACGTCTTGTCCCATATATATCGATGGATATGTAAAGTGTACCTTACCATTGACACTATCCTCTACTGGACCAGAGAAGACTTCTCCTGATGGCATATTCGTCTGACCATCAGAATTAATCCATGTACGGCCTTTTACTGAGAATTCTATATCTGTATGGTCTGCTTTATATCTTACAGTATTGACACCATCCATATATTCCTTGATACGTTGCTGATCTTTTCTGACCATGAGCCATTCGCCCTCTGGATTATCGCTGTAGAGATGACAAGCTCGGAACACAAATTCTTCGTATTCTTCCAGTGACATATCAGCAGCTTGTGCTGAAGCTTGTGTAGGATATTGACATAGCGTTCGCTTTAGTGATCCTGGTGCATTTCTATCTGCTGTCCGCTCAAAGTAAAGTGTATTAAGATGTGAGAGTGCTTGTGATCTTATCTTTCTGTTTTCCTTATTGATATTATTAGTCTCATTGAGATTATATGGCGCTCGTATATTAAGGTACGCATCGAACTCTTCCATAGCTTTGGTATGAAGGGTTGGTGCATGAGTGAGCACGTCTTCATTTCCTTCATTAAGTAATATTCTCGCTTTCTCTCTGAAAGCAAAATCTACTTCTACGATAGCACCGAGCTTTGTTGCTTCTCTATAGACTTCTCTTACCAGTGGCTCGGCGAGCATTGTTGTGGAGATATATAATTTTTCTTTGGCTTTAAGCTCAAGACTATAGTTGACTAATAGTCGAGCATACTTTGATATCATGGATTCCATGATACTAAGTTATACTATTAGATATTTAAATGTGTTTAATTTATTGAAAATAACGCGACTACGCTGTAGTCGGAGGCGGGTGTTTGCATTTTGCTAAATTAGTTGGACCACTCTGTGGTCTTTTTATTTTGTCTGACGAATAGTCCGCAATTCTTAGCAAAAGAAAAACATCAAATTTATAATGTAGTGAAGTTCAGAGCTACATATTATCATGATCATCATCTAATCATAGCAATCATAGTTCTGACAAATGTACGACTACGCTGTAGTCGGAGGCGGGTGTTTACATTGTGCTAAAATAGTTGGACCACTCTGTGGTCTTTTCTTTTGCCTGACGAATAGTCCGCAATTCCTAATAGAATAAAAATTTCATATGTGGTGGTGTTTAGAGCTACATATTATTTTACTCATCATCTAAGTCATATTAACCTGCCCACTAAAGGCTGATCATAGTTCTGACTAAGGTACGACTACGCCGTAGTCGGAGGCGGATGTTTGCATCGTGCTAAAATAGTTGGACCACTCTGTGGTCTTTTTATTTTGTCTGGCGAATAGTCCGCAATTCTTAGTAGAATAAAAATTTCATATGCAGTTGAATTCAGAGCTACATATTATCTTACTCATCATCTAAGTCATATTGCCTGCTCGCTAAAGGCTGGTCATAGTTCTGACTATTGTACGACTACGCTTTAGTCGGAGGCGGATGTTTGTATTTTGCTAAAATAGTTAGACCACTCTGTGGTATTTACCTGCCCGACAAAAGCTGGTCAAGGTTCAGACAGTATCCTCCGATAATTACGAATTAACCTTAGCTGACTTAACAATACAATCCAGTTGCATC
>CALLAG010000369.1 GCA_938002705.1 uncultured Saprospiraceae bacterium
TTCTTAGATGATAAGCTCAATGTCAGAGTCAGTGCACAAGATATATTCAACCAAGCATTCTGGAGTGGAACTTCTAATTTTGATGGACTGATATCACAAGGCCAAGGTAACTGGGATAGCCGACGTGTAGGCATAGATGTCTCATACAGCTTCGGTAATGCTAAGGTTAAATCAAGAAATCGTAAAGCGGGATTAGAATCGGAATCGGATAGAGTGGGGCAGTAAATTGCTGTTGGTATTGAGGATTTATGGTATTGAGGTTTTTAAAAAAGGTCTAAGGGCATAAAGGTTTAAGGATGTAAAAGCATATGTTAATTACAAAGATTTAGGGTATAACCCACATAGTCAATGTATGAGGCTATAGACCTTTGGAATAAAAGAAGTATCAATTGCAATATTCAAGAAATATTAGAAAACTGTAAACGTGTCTGCTATAGGCTAATCATGATTAATACAATGTGAAGATTAAGCATCATTCTTAAGTCTATTAATTGAAGTAATAAATTAAAAAAGGGTTAGCTGAAACATCAGTTAACCCTTTTTTAGATTTTGCTAAATCTATATTTATATTCTAATCCACCTTAACAAACCGCTGACTTAGATTGACCTCCTTACCTCTTATATTAAGAATGTAATTTCCAGCTCCCATAGCATTAGATTTGAAGTGTAACTTATGAGTACCTGTGTGGAAGTATTCTCCCTGACGTAATGAACGTACATGACGACCATTATTGTCAAATATTGTAATATCTAATGCCCTTCCATTAGCTACATGAAAGTCAAAACTCACATAATCCTCTACTGGGTTAGGTGTTATCGGATTAAGATAAAAACCATTGATAGAGTTCTCTAATTCTTCTGTAGAAACAGTGTTTTCTTCAAAAACGATATTCTCATCTCCTGACTCATAAGGTACATAGAGGAATGGCATATAATACATCTCATCTGTTGTCTTATCACCCCATGCGACAGTCTGTGGTGGGAAGTTGGGATTATTGGGATTGCTTGCAGTATTGTCATATAGTGCTCTTGCCTTGATGACAGATCCTCTTTCAGCTTTGATTAATTTGTTAAAGTAATATTGGCTCTGCCAGTTAAAATCCCAATCCGGTATACTGATAAGATTCGTTCTCGTTCCATCAGTATGTTCTATCCATGCTTCCCACTCTTTACCTAATAGATGCGAGTGAGGAAATATACCCATGATACTGATGTCTTGACTCATTGTCCATTGTCCTAAGAATTCTCTCTCTACGTTAGGTGGAATAAAAAATCCAAAAAAGTTACCAGGCAACTGAAAAGGAAGGAATATATCTTGCTCTACCAGTCTGTCTACTTCTTCACTTTCGTCAGCAAAAAAGAAATTAATACTACTCTGATCCCACTCATCAGATGCGATAGGTGCATAGTGAATCTGTACTGCGATGTCTGCGCCTGCTTTGAGGACTTGACCTAATCCATCAGGATAGTAGATTGCTTTCTGTCCGGGAGCATACGGCGGAAATTGTTTCTCGTTAAGAAAAGAAACATCATTGTTGTCGCCGGCAAAACTACCGAATGATTCGAAACCATACTCTGGTGTCTGAGCATCTGTGTTACGTGCTATCCCATTTGTATCTTCGAATATCAATGCATGGTGGACGATCGCTTTATTGCCAGGCCTGAACTCTACAGACTTAATAATCTTGTCATCTGGAAGATCAGTCGGTAAGACGAAGTAGTAATAAGAATCTCTATTATCGCCTCTATGCAGATGTGCTTCTGTCATGCTGAGCACCATGTCAGGTTCTCCGAGTAGTGATCCCTCTGGATAATTTGGAAACTCTGGCTCTGCTGTGATGTCTCCTCTCTCCATTCCATTATCTACCCAGTCAGCGATCATATCGATCTCCTCATCTGTAAGCGTCGCTTCTCCTAAGAAAGTAGAGTATTCTGTATCAGGCTTCCATGGCGGCATATACCCCGTCTCGGTAACGAACTTAATCATACCTGCCCAATTACTCACCTCATCATAATTAGTCAGTGAGAATGGTCCTATCTCTCCTGGTCTGTGACAGTTAGAGCAGTTCTTATAGATGATCGGAGCAATATCTTCAGCGTAGGTAGCTTGCGATTGCAGAGTGATAGATGTGATAAGTATAATTAAACTGGAAAGGAGTAAAGATCTCATATGATGCATTTTTTATAAAGATATAAATATCGCTGGTTCTTACTTGTAATGCCATCCTGTTTAATGATTTCCTAACAAGTGGCGCTATCCATAGACATAAATTTTCATTACCCAATAACCATTAACAATTAACCATTCATTTATCATTGACCATTAACAATTAATCATTAATAATTAACCATTAATACTTTATCATTAACCATTAAAATTTTCGATTACTCACTTTAAGTGCTTCATTAAGAAGTTTGAAATCAAGAGCACCTTCATTCGCTTTCAGGTGATCCAGAATGGTAAGTGCTTTAGTGATTCTGATATCTGAATTTTTTGTTTTAGCGATCATATGTATGAGATTTCGCTTCTTGCCATCCGTCAAATTTTCGAAGTGCTTGAGTCCCTCTTCATCAGTCTCAAGGACTTCTTCAAATTCTGGAGGCATCTTCATGCCGTATTTGCTTTTGTCTTTTTCTATTTTGACATTAATAGTCTGACCTATTTCAATATCGAGTTCCTTCATACGAGCCTTGCTCAAGATGATGTAGTACGTTCCATCACCAGTGGGCAATAAGCCAGCATGGAAGTACTCATGGTCATTGATGTAGCAGAGTATTCTCTTCTGTCCGTCCTTCGTTACTTTGCCGTAGATCTGAGTAGGGACTTTTACATGATTATAATAGACTTTCCCTTGATGACATTCTACAGTACCTTTGAATTTCATATTATGAAGATAAGGAATCAGAAGTGATTGGTTATAAATGTCA
>CALLAG010000370.1 GCA_938002705.1 uncultured Saprospiraceae bacterium
TTTGGATTACTGAATAAGTATGAGTGATAATCTAATTTCACTCATCAGCGCTAAATTCAATTGTTAAAATTTCACAAACCGCTTATTAATCCTTGCATCATCATCATATATAAAAATATTATAATGCCCAGTAATAAGAGATTGCACATCGATAGATCTTGTAGTATCGGTGGAGCCTTCTAATATTACATTCCCTATTAGGTCTACAATTTGATATTGGTATGACGACGATGAGTTATCAGGCGTCAATAAATGAAGTCTGTCACTCACCGGGTTAGGGTAGAGTGCCATTAAGTTTTCCACCTCGTCATCTACAGAGGTCAGTTCACAGAAGTCCATATCCCAGTCTACTAATACCCAGTCTTGCCAGATCGCAAAGGTTGTCGCTCCACCTGGGATACGCCATATAGATGTCTGTCCACCCGCATATCCTATGAATGCATTGAGCTGATCAGCATTGATGATGTTATACTCTGTACTTATGATGTGGTGTATGGGTTTAGTGGCACCGAGGCTACGGTATTCTCTATTGCCGACTTCTACCCAGTAAGCAGGGTTGTCCAGATATGATTCTCCCCACACTTCCAGGTATGTCTGAGGAAAATAAGCATCCACATAAGGATCCATAATGTCGATTCCAAAATTATGATCAGCAGGATTGCCCCAAGTCGTCACGCCTAATGTAAATGAGCTATCTATTAGTCCAGCAGCTATAGCGATATTTTTTTGATCATAGAAAGCAGATACTAAGTTCTCAAGGATGACAGTTTCATTATCAAATTCCATTTCTATATCGATAACGTATCCATCATATCCGGTTGATATTGCAGTCGTCAGAGCTTGAGCTTGGGCCTCATCATTACCGGGGTAGTTATAGGACCATGCATAGACTTCCATGTCCCTATTATGGAAAGCTGTAATGATATCTTGATTAACTATCGTAGGCCATGCTGTTGTGTCCAGTCTACCGTCTGCTACTTTTACGTAGATTCTTTTGACTCCTATATTATCGAGGCTGTCAGCTAAGTTCTCATATGAGTCAAAGCCTGTCTGCTCCATTCTCCATAGCCATACGCCTAAGTGATTACACGCATCATCTTGGGCATGAGTATGCACGGAAAAAATAGTAATTATAATAGGAATTAATACGATTGCCTTGATGGCTGTTGCTTGTGACTTATACCACATTATAGCTGCGGTCATCGATAGAGTATTTTCCTGAGCCAAGAAAATATATAGATAAAAATCCGATAAGGTATATCATTGCGGGTTCTTTAGATCCGCCTTCTGCTCCGTACATGAACCACGGGTCAGAGCCATGTACGACAAATGCTGCTACAAGCATAGTAACGATAAGCGGTAGAGTCGCTAATCTGGTTTTGTAGCCGATGATGATAAATATGCAAGCAATAAATTCTGCAAATACCGCAAGCCCAAGAGAAACATCGGCAGGAAGACCGAGAAATGAGAAAAACTGTATCTCATCTCCCGAGAATAATTTCATGAGTTTGCCATAACCATGACCTATCAGCATATACGACCCAAATCCGAGTCTCAATATTAATGCTGTAAAATCTGGATATTGTATTGTCATGGTGAGTAGTAATATTAGCTAAGGATGATTAACCTCCACAGACAATACGTAATTGTGCAACCTGTGTTTCCCAAAAGTCTCTTTGCTCTCCATCTTCGCCGGCATCGCAAAAATCTGTTATCTCTAAGATCGTCTGCAAGGTAATATCAGATTTGTACATTCTGAATTCTAAATACTCTCCCTCCTCTCCTTCGGTAAATCTGAATCTAAGTCTTTCCTCTTCTATATCATCTACGAGTATGGCTTCCTCTTCTGATCCCTCCCATGAGAAGGTATATTCATCATCTTTAAGGTCTGCTCCCTCGCAGAACCATGTCACTAAGCATTCTGGCGCAGTGATAAATTTATATAATATTGACGGGGAAGCTTTGAATATGAACTCCATGTCTACTTTCTCTCTACTCATTAAAAAAATGTTTATTTGTAAGTATTTGGTTATTAATTTTATAGGACCATAATATACATAATTCTTGCAAAGGAAAAATATTTAATGGGAAAAACTAATTATAGTTAACAATTTTAGTTATTTTATCGTTTAAAACTAATGCAAATTGAGCTTTTAAAATCATTTGCGTTTTATCTCCATTAGTTTTACTTTTGAATCCTTAATTAAATACCGATCAAATAAACACACCTAGATGAGGCAACTAAAGATTACCAAATCCATCACTAATCGTGAAAGTCAGTCATTAGAAAAATATCTCCAAGAAATTGGAAAAGTGGACCTTCTCACACCAGAAGAAGAAGTCGATTTAGCAAAAAAGATAAAAGCAGGTAATCAAGAAGCTTTAGAAAAACTTACCAAAGCGAATCTAAGATTCGTTGTCTCCGTAGCAAAACAATATCAGAATCAAGGTCTATCACTCAGTGATCTGATCAACGAAGGTAATCTTGGACTTATCAAAGCAGCACAAAGATTTGATGAGACAAGAGGTTTCAAGTTTATTTCTTATGCTGTATGGTGGATAAGACAATCCATACTACAAGCACTCGCAGAACAATCAAGAATAGTAAGATTACCACTTAACAAGGTAGGTTCTCTTAATAAGATTAACAGAGCTTTCTCTGAGCTTGAACAAGAATTCGAGAGAGAGCCATCTTCTCACGAGTTAGCTGATCTATTAGAGATAACATCTGATGAGGTCGAGACGACTTTAGGTGTGGCAGCAAGACACGTGTCTATGGATGCACCATTTATAGATGGAGAGGATAACTCATTACTTGATGTATTAGAGAACATAGGTACACCCGGTACTGATAAGAAACTCGAGTACTCTGAGTCATTAAGGAGAGAGATCGAAAGATCGCTTAACACATTGACAGAGCGACAGTGTGATGTAATTAAGTTATACTTCGGTATAGGTATAGAGCATCCTATGTCATTAGAAGATATCGGTGATAGATTTGGCCTTACAAGAGAGAGAGTACGCCAGATTAAGGATAAAGCGATTAATAAGCTGAGGTCTGCATCTAGAAGTAAGCTCCTTAAGCACTACTTAGGATAGGGTACGATAATATTATTTGTTGACAATTATTGGCTTAATCGTCAGATAATTGATGATCAAATGAAGCAAGAGGCCTCTCAAATGCTCTATCGAGTGATATGAAAGTCTCAGTTCTCTGTATACCCGGTATTTGTTGGATTTTTTCCGATATAGTATTTCTTAGGTGCTGTGTATCCTTGCTTATAATCTTAGCGAATATACTGTATGTACCCGTCGTATAGTGTGCTTCTACGACTTCAGGTATCTTAAGTAATTCCTCAGATACATTATTGTACATCTTACTTTTCTCAAGGTATATGCCAAGGAATGCAGTGATATCATAGCCTAACTTAGCATAGTCTACTTTGAGTTCAGTATTAATGATGATCTTAGATTCCATTAATTTTTTAATACGGACATGGACAGTACCGCCAGATATAAAAAGTGCTTTGCCTATTTCTGCATACGTTACCTTACCATCCTTCATGAGTATGGATAGTATTTTTAGATCTATCTCATCTGGATTGTACTTTTTCTTCATATCAGTATCTGTTTTTTGAAGTCTATTAAATAAACTAACTGAAAATTAGATAGTTTATAATGTATTAGCCTAACTTAGTTATAAAAAAAACCAATAATTTATGCCGTCTCAGCATAATCCTACAAGTAAGCACATCCTATTACCACTCGCTATAGCACTAGCTTCTGCGATAGGGTTGCTGGCAGGATATAAGATGAATCTTAATAATGCTGATATATCATTATTGAAGTTAGACCAAGTCAGTGAGACATCACATCGATCCAGTGATGGAAGAATAGAAGAAATTCTACGATTTATAGAAACGAATTATGTCGATAGCTTAGATGAAAATACGATTGCTGTAGATGCTATTAATCACATTCTAAATCAATTAGACCCTCACTCCAGCTACATAACACCAGAAGAATTAGAGGAGCATAATGAGAAAATGGAAGGCGTCTACACTGGTGTAGGCATAGAGACAATTAAGTTAAGAGATACTTTCTATATAACTCAAGTCAAAGAAGGTGGTCCAGCATTCGAACAAGGGCTGCTAGTGGGAGATGCTATTATCCATATAAATGATGATACGATATCTGGCACTAAAACCAGTTTTGCTAAGATGAGCAAACTACTGAAACTCAAAGACAGGTCCCACATCGAGATAGGTTACAAAAAAGTAGATCAATCCGAGACTACAATTGTGGAAGTCGTACCAGCTAAAATTACATTACAATCAGCAGATCTCTCCTACATAATAGGTGACGCAACAGCGTATCTTAAGATATCCAGATTTAACTCTAATACTTATGAGCAATTTATTAAGTCATTAGAACGGGTTGCTTCTAAGGAGGATGTTATCAATCTAATAATAGATCTGAGAGATAATCCTGGTGGCTTTCTGCCTGAGACGATTAATATCTTGTCACAGCTATTCGCTGATAAGGATAAGCTACTAACCTATACAGAAGGACTTAATAGAAAAAAACAAGAATATAGAACCACGGGAAGGCAGTTCTTCAATATCGGTAAAGTCGCCGTCCTGATCAATGAGAACTCAGCCTCAGGAAGTGAGATATTAGCAGGGGCTGTGCAGGATTGGGACAGAGGATTTATAGTAGGGCAGTCATCATTTGGCAAGGGATTAGTACAAGAGATATTTCCACTGAGCAATGGAGGAGCACTAAGGCTTACCGTGTCTAAGTACTATACACCATCAGGGAGACTGATACAGAAATCCTATGATAACATCGAGAAGAAATTCGAGGCAGATACTTCAGATTATACGACCATGATGCTTAACCGTACAGTAATAGGCGGTGGTGGTGTGACCCCTGATATCAAACTAAAAGACGAATATAACATGTCTTGTTATGCACTATATGACTACATAGATTATTACATCATTAATGAGATGCTCAATAGTAGGTCTTATGAGCTTGACGCAAATAAGCTTACAGAGGAAGGTCTAATTCGTTTTATCAATAGAGAATACGTCGAAGATGTAGAGAAACTATCAGATATATGCCAAGCGGATACTGAACGTTACATCCAAGCTCGTCTCAAAAGAATGATGGAAGGAGACGTATCGTACCAGCAATTTTTAAATCTGGAAGATGCCTACATAACGGAAGCATTAGACCTTATAAGTAACGAGAAGTCCACTTTTGCCTTACTTTCTCAAGAAAATTAATTCGCCCTCATCGTCAAAGCTTATCACCATTGACGCTTTAGGGTGGTCGCTGGTATTCTTACCAGGGTGTAGAATATAGTCAACACTACTTATGATATGATGGCTTATATCATCATAGGTCATTGGGGCCGAGGTATTAGAAGCATTAGCACTTGTAGATACGATAGGGTGTTCTAGCATGGATATAATATTACACAGCACCGGATCTTTAGTCACTCTTACAGCTACTTTTCCATTTTCGTCGGAGAGATATTCAGGCAGGTTTTCATTAGCTTGATAGACGACTGAGATAGGTCTTCTATGATAATGGATTAATGTCTCTATCCGAGGATGGACCTCTACGATATATTTTTTTAACCGATCTATATTATCTACTAATAAGATAAGTGACTTATCTACAGTTTTGTCTTTGATCTCGTAGATCTTAGCTACAGCATTATGATCCATAGCGTCACAACATAATCCCCATAAGGTATCTGTGGGACAAAGTATAACACCACCATTCTTAAGACTATCTATAGCCTCAAGTTCTTCATCTAAATAATTATCCATATATAATCAAACCAAAGTGTCTTTCGTTACATTAAGGAAATGTAGATTATCCTCAATTTTGCGTTTAAAATGCATAATTTCAATCAAAGACGACGAAATCATCGATAGCCAGTGATTTGTCGAGGTTAATTCCGAGGTTGATTTTTAGTTCATTATTTAAAAATCAATCTATTAATTGTGCTATAGATTTCTATCGCATAATTCAGGATTAACTTGGGGTATAAACGATATTGTGATAACTTTAATTTTATACTTTAAATTATTTGTGCAAATTCAATCTTATAAGCAACATATTCATACTAATTGAGATAACAGTTGTGTCGATAAACGTTTTTTAACATTAGATTTTATGAAATCATTAAAGCACCTAATTATTCTATTACTGATTGTAGTATCGGCACATAATGCAGATGGAGCCCATATTGTAGGCGGTGAGGCTTATTATACTTTCGTAAGATTTAATAGTGACACAACTCAGGTTACCTACGAGATAGAATTTGTGATGTATAGAGATACAGAAAGTGATGGAGCAGATTTTGATAATCCTGCGGTCTTCGGTGTCTATGAGCAACAACCTGATGGAACATGGGATTTTATAGATGCTCTGACTAATGAGATGCCTGGCGTAGTTATCCCAGTAATTCCTGAGGATGATCCATGTGTAGACGAACCCTCAGATGTAGGTGTCGAGAAGACCAATTATACATTCCAATATACATTTGATATCATCAATCGTAATTATCTTATCGCATATCAAAGATGTTGTCGTAATAATACCATAAACAATATACGGGACCCTGGAGATACGGGAGCCGTTTTTGATATAGAAATATCTGCTGCAGCACAAGCGGCTGGTAATTCGAGCCCACAGTTTCAGAACTTTCCTCCTATATTCATTTGCCAAGGCTTGGATTTGATATTTGATCATTCTGCAGTAGATATAGATCCTGAGGGAGATGTTTTAAGATACACGTTTTGTGCTCCATTTGAGTCGGGAGGTACTGTGGATGTTGCTACTGGTGGTAACCTTGGATGTTGTGATTGTGTAAGACCTAATCCTCAGGTATGTAGGCCTAATTATGGCAATGTTGTTTTTACTCCACCATTCACAGCACAGAGGCCCTTAGCGGGAAATCCGGAAGTTTCTATAGATCCGATTACAGGTCTGATCACTGGACGTCCCCAGGACCTTGGACAATTCGTCGTCGGTGTCTGCGTAGAAGAATTTAGAAACGGCGTACTCTTAAGTACGATAAGAAGAGATTTTCAGTTTAATGTTGTAACGTGTACGCCTACAGTGATAGCAGATTTTGCTTACGAGATTATAGATACAGGAGGTGGCACAAGTGCTGATGACTGTAAGGCTTTTGCTATTAATTCTTGTGGCGAGAATACCATATCGATAATCAATGACAGTCGTCAGGAGGAGAACATATTTGCTTATCACTGGACTTTCTTTAATCCAGATGGTACAGTCTTGGATGATGTATCGGGTGGTCCAGAGGTCCGTGACTTAGATGTGACATTTCCAGATATAGGAGAATATCAAGGCCAAATGATTCTTAATGAAGGCACCGACTGTTCTGATACAGCTTGTTTTTTTATTAATATCTTTCCCAGTATAAATGCAGATTTTACCTTTGATTATGATACCTGTATCGCAGGAGACGTAAGTTTTACAGACTTATCAGTAACTGGAGCAGCCGGAGGTATAGTAGGATGGAGCTGGTCCGAGAATAATCAGGAATTTGCAGATGACCAGAATCCCTTACATACTTTTCCTTCGCCAGGAATACAACCTGTAAGGTTGGTCGTTGAGGATGATAACGAATGTACAGATTTTGCGATCATAGATGTAGACTATAGACCTGCTCCTGCAGTCATAGTGGTAGAGCCTTCTAGCTTCATCGGGTGTACGCCGGCTGAGGTGTTTTTTAATAATCTATCTACACCTATAGATTCTACCTACGATATACTATGGGAGTTTGGGGATGGGACGGTAAGTAATGAGATAAGCCCAACTCATCTATACGAAGAACCAGGGACTTATTCTGTGAGCTTAAATATAATCTCCCCGATAGGATGTGAGGTAGAACGGACCTTCCAGTCATGGATTAGAATTCTGGAAGGACCCACGGCTGATTTTGCATTTTCTCCTGATGAGCCTAATAATTTCAACAGTTTAGTACAGTTTAGTGATATGTCACTCTTAGCTGATAGGTGGCAATGGGATTTTGGTGGAGTGGGTAATAGCATGTTGAGAGATCCTAATTTTGATTTTCCTGACACTGGCATATATCCAGTTAAGCTGACTGTTTTTCATCCAGAGACTAACTGTACTGATACGATAACACAATTTATAGACGTAAGGCCTCAGGTCAAGCTATTCCTTCCTAATGCATTTACACCTAATAATGATGCTACTAATGACTTATTCTTAGGTAATGGATTCTATGATGGGCTGGGAGACTTCAGGATGACGGTATGGAATAGGTGGGGAGAGCTGGTGTATGAGACTACAGATCCACGAGAAGGATGGAATGGACAGAAGAATAATACTGGTGCACAGTCCCCACAAGGAATATATGTCTACAAGGTGACTTATACATCTCCAAGGGGTGACAGAGAGATGTTAGATGGGCACGTGACACTTCTTAGATAAGCATTAGCTTTGATAGTTAATTGGTCGTTGTTATGTAATTTATTGATTTACAGTTGATTGCGATAATATATTCTGGTTGTTATGAGTATGGGACTGTAATTTCGCATCGATTTGTGCAGCAAGCATTTACACATTACTCTTATCTACATTCTGAAATCATTACTAATAAAGACTTTTATGAAAATATATTCATTTTAATTAATAATATATTATCTTTGCAGCCGATTTTAAAGATAACAAAGCAGTAATAATTATGGAACTTATCAAGTATGTACACGAACAATTAACAAAAGTTAATGAATTGCCACCATTCAGACCAGGTGATAATATTGCTGTAAGTTATAAAATCAAGGAGGGAGCTAAAGAAAGAATCCAAACTTTCAAAGGTGACGTCATCCAGATTAGTGGAACAGGCCTCACTAAGACATTTACAATCCGTAAGATCTCTAACGGTGTAGGAGTCGAGCGTATCTTCCCTATAAACTCACCTATCATCGATAGCGTATCTGTACTTAAGAGAGGTAAGGTAAGAAGAGCTAAGTTATTCTACTTAAGAGAACTGGTAGGTAAGAAAGCCAAAATCAAAGAAAGAAAGTACATTAAGAAGTAATCCCTTCTTATCCCACACACTATTCTAACATCTTAATTATGTCTGATGGCGACATGATGAGACTTTGTGATTTTCAAATCTTTTATTTCAGATTAATTGTCGAAATTGATCTAAATTAGAGCATATCTGTTCTGATAATAAATTAAATGATACGAGACCTCATATACTCATCAGCCTTAACTATATCTATAATGGCGACTATGGCCACTACAGATAGTAGCTACTATCTGTATCTGATATTAGTGGTGTCTTATGGTATTATAATGACCACAGAATTATTAGGGTCACTCCATAGTGAAAATCATACTGATAATGTATCGGACTCTTGTGTATCACTAAGGCAATCTGATCATCATTACTCGTCCCTTAAGAAATATCAAGCATCATATAATAACAACGAGGTAAGACAGGTTCCTCTGGTATGTCTTAGGAGTAAGTCAGAAGCTATTGTTTCTCCAGTTTGGTCTAACTTAATAAATCATA
>CALLAG010000371.1 GCA_938002705.1 uncultured Saprospiraceae bacterium
TTTTTAACTCTATCTAACTCACTGATTATAGTACCATTATATATCCCTCTGATGTGCCCTCGACTATCTACCAGTATAAAATTCTCTGTATGTAGAAAGTCATCTGAGCTGAGCTGTAAGCCTATTTCTTTCTCAGCAAAGTAAGAATTACGAGCTAGATTATAGATCTCTTCCTTATCTCCAGTCACAAGATGCCACTTATCTGATATGACCCCATTTTCTATAGCATAGCGATTAAGTTGCTCGACGGTATCTATCCAAGGTGTCACGCTATGAGATATGAATTTGATCCTATCATCATCCTTGTAAGTCTCTTGTAGCAAAGCCATATTAGCTGTCATCTGAGGACAGATACCAGGACAAGTTGTAAAAAAGAAATTGGATATATAGATCTTACCCTCAAAGTCCTTATTGGTAATCAATCTATCATTCTGATCTCTGAATGCAAATGGGCCTATCTTATGTAAGTCCTTACCTGCAAGCTCATCTGCACTTATCCATTCTGGAGTAAATTCTGCCGAGTTATAATATGGCATCATCGCTTTATCAGACTTACAACTTGCAAGAAAAAAGACTACCATAATCAATAAGTGTAGATTTGTAATTCTAATTTTCATATGATCCTCTATATTGCTCATCTTCATATACAGTGATACAAGAACTCGAACCAAGGAGACCATAATATCTACCATCCTTAATCTCGTAATTGACAATAATATCTCCTTCTATGTCCTTTACTTTTCGCTTAGTCTCTGCGCCATCTGTGTAGACGCTTTCTACTTGTAAGTTACCATTCGGGTAGTACTCTTGATATAGTCCTTGCTTTAACCCATTATCGGCTTCATAGCGATATGATAACTCCCCATTAGAATGCCATCCTTGCTGAGGGCCTTTTTCGTATCCTTCGTGATATTGCTTAAGCGTTCTTTTCTGACCATCAGCATAGACTTCTTTGAATGGCCCATGTAGCAGACCATCAACTAAGACCACTGATGCCCTAATCTTATAATTGAGCGCATTGTTATTGAGATGTCCAGAATAGACTTCTCCATTGTATAAATATATACCCTCTTCTTGACTCAATGCAGAATCCCAAGATAGTAGATTGACATGTATGTTATTGACTGGAATATCAACTTTTCTGATATCACTTTCTTCATACTTGCATGATATGATAGTAAGCGACATACCTATCAATACCAATAAGCTTATTCGGTAAAGTCTAAAATTAACATCCATATATCCTGCTCTACTCCTCTTCATCAGAAAAATAATTTTTAATAGCTTCATATACTTTAGGACCTACCTGCTCTACGATCTCTTCTTTGGATTTGGTTTTAAGTTGCTTGACACTACCGAAATGTGTCAGTAACTTCTCTGCGGTCTTCTCTCCTATCCCTGCAATGTTAGTGAGTTCTGTACCCAAGGCATTCTTAGATCGCTGATCTCTGTGGAATGTAATCGCGAATCTATGTGCCTCATTTCTGAGGGATTGTATAAGCTTAAGCGATTCAGATTTCTTATTAATGTATAGCGGAATGGGGTCTCCTGGAAAGTAGATCTCCTCTAACCTTTTGGCTATACCTATAAGTACAACCTTATTCTCTATACCTAGCGACTCAAAGATTTCGTAAGCAGCACTGAGCTGTCCCTTACCCCCATCTATGACTACTAATTGTGGCAAGTCTTGCTTCTCAGCTATCAGTCTCTTGTAGCGCCGTCTCACCACTTCTTTCATACTCGCAAAATCATCTGGACCTATCACCGTCTTGATATTAAACTTACGATAGTCTTTCTTAGATGGCTTAGCATTCTTAAATACTACGCATGATGCTACTGGATCACTCCCCTGGATATTAGAATTATCAAAACACTCTATATGAAACGGCAATATATCCATCTGAAGATCTTCCTTAAGAGTCTTAAGGATTCTCTCTGCAGGTGTCTGTCTTCTTATCTTATTAAGATCTTCCTTACGCTTCTGGATCATGTAGTACTTGAGGTTCTTCTCAGCCAGATCGAGCAGATGTTTCTTCTCACCTCTCTGCGGCACAGTTATCGTAAGATCTTCGAAGTAGTTAATGTCTCGCTGTACAATGATCTCTTTGGCTATACTATGGAATTTTTCTCTGATATATTTTATAGCGAATGCTAACAGCTCATCTTCCTTATCATTGAGATTCATCTTGAGTTCTAAGTTATCAGAATTGATGAGAGCACCGTTGACGATTTTTAGATAAGACACATAGGCCATCTCCTCATCCGTTCTGATATGGAACACATCACTGTCAGCAATATTAGTATTCACGACTGTAGACTTAGATTGATAGGTATCTAATATATCTAACTTCTCTTTGTATACTTGAGCTTGCTCGAATGCTAATTTTTCGACACACTCTTCTATGCTTTTTTTCAAGTAATCCTTGACCGGTTTGATCTGTCCACTGAGTATATTTTTGACTTGATCGATCTTATCATTGTAGATGGCCTCTGACTCATAATTCACACACGGTCCTTCACAATTTTTGATATGATACTCTAAGCAAACTTTAAATTTTCCTGCGTTAATATTCTCCTCTGAGAGCTTGAGATTACAGGTTCTTAACTTGAATAATTTTTTGATAATCTCAAGTACGACATTAGCTCTGAACTTAGATGTGTACGGACCATAGAAGTGAGATCCATCCTTCCATACACGTCTTGTAAAGAACACCCTCGGAAACCGTTCTTTCTTGACCACTATATAAGTATACGTCTTGCCGTCTTTGAGCATGACATTATACCTCGGCTGTAATTTCTTGATGAGTGTATTCTCTAGTAAGAGTGCATCCTTCTCAGTCTCTACGACTGTATACTCGAACTTAACAGCATTCTTAACAAGAGTCTTCGTCTTAAATTGCTGATGCTTCTTATCTCCGAAGTAGGAGCTTAATCGCTTCTTAAGATTCTTAGCTTTTCCTACATAGATAACCTGAGACTTAGCATCAAAAAACCTATAGACGCCTGGCTCATGAGGGATCTGATCTGATACTAACTTGTAATCTTTTGTAGTCAATGGTCTGTATTGATGATAACTATTATGTATTATCTTCCTTTAGATTAAACTCTGTCTCTATACCACGTAGCAGATAATAAGCCGCCTTAGGATTAGTAGCCAGTGGTACATTATGTACATCACACTGCCTCATAAGCATCTGTACATCAGGCTCATGCGGGTGCATACCTAATGCATCTCTGAAGAATATGACTAAGTCTAACTCCCCTGTCGCTACCATGGCCGCTATCTGAGCATCACCACCGAGAGGTCCTGACAGTAAGCGCTTAATTGTCAGCCCTTCCTCTTCTATCTTAGAACCAGTCGTCCCTGTCGCAAATAGTGTAAAACGCTTAAGAAAGCTTAGATTATTGAGTACGAAAGAAACCATATCTGATTTCTTACCATCGTGAGCTATGAGTGCAATATTGAGTTTCAACAAATTGTAATTTTTTATTTAATAACGCTTAATTTTCT
>CALLAG010000372.1 GCA_938002705.1 uncultured Saprospiraceae bacterium
TATTCTTGGTGACGATTGTGATGATGGTGATGCTGATACTTATCCAGGTGCCACAGAAGTATGCGATGGCATAGATAATAACTGTAACAATCAAGTCGATGAAGGACTGCTTAATACCTACTATAGAGATATAGATAATGATTCATACGGTGATCCTAATGAAACAATACAAGCATGCAGTCCTCCCAATAATTATGTGACCAATAGTCTTGACTGTAATGACAATGATGATACCGTATATCCTGGTGCTACAGAATTATGCGATGGACAGATCAATGATTGTAATACTACTGCTCTTCCACTGATAGAAATAGATAATGACGGTGATGGCTATGTAGAATGCACGATAGACGCAGGAGGATGGGACGGCAGTGATCCTAATATTCTTGGTAACGATTGTGATGATGCTGATGCCACAGTATACCCAGGTGCTCCAGAATTATGTGATGGACAGATTAATGATTGTAATAACTCTACTCTTCCATTAATGGAAGTAGATAATGACGGGGATGGTTATGTAGAATGTACTATAGACGCAGGAGGATGGAAAGGAAGTAACCCTAATACCCTCGGAGGTGATTGTAATGATGATGACAGTAGTATCAATCCTGGTGCTACAGAAGTCTGTGACGGACAAGATAATAACTGTAACAACCAAGCCGACGAAGGCCTGCTTACCACATACTATAGAGACATAGATAATGATAGCTATGGCGACCCTAATGTAACAGCTCAAGCATGCAGCCAACCCAGTAATTATGTAACTAATAATCTAGATTGTGATGATTTCGACAATACAGTCTATCCTGGTGCTCCAGAATTATGTGATGGACAGATCAATGACTGTAACAACTCTAACTTATCAGCAACAGAAACAGATAACGATGGAGATGGCTATGTAGAATGTACTATAGACGCAGGTGGATGGGACGGTACTGATCCTAATATGCTTGGTGATGATTGTGATGATGGTGATGCTAATACACATCCTGGAGCAACAGAAATATGTGATGGACAAGATAACAATTGTAACAATCAGACTGACGAAGGTCTACTTATTATCTACTATAGAGATATAGACGGCGATAGTTATGGTGATCCTAATGAAACATTGCAAGCATGCAGTCCTCCTAATAATTATGTGACTAATGATCTTGACTGTAATGACAATGATGACACCGTATACCCAGGTGCTCCAGAATTATGCGATGGACAGATTAATGATTGTAATACTTCTACTCTACCATTAATCGAGATAGATAATGACGGTGATGGTTATGTAGAGTGCACGATAGACGCAGGTGGATGGGACGGTAGTGATCCTAATATACTTGGTGACGATTGTGATGACGATGATGCAGCGATTAATCCCGGCGCCTTTGACATATGTGATGGTATAGATAACAATTGTAATAACTTGATTGATGAAAATGCAAATACAACTTATTATAGAGATCTAGACGGTGATGGTTATGGCAGTCCCAATGCCACAGCTGTAGCATGTAGCCCTCCTAATAATTATGTAGAGAATGATCAAGATTGTGATGACTTCGACAATACAGTCTACCCTGGTGCTCCAGAATTATGCGATGGGCAGATTAATGATTGTACCTCAAGTACTCTACCACTTAATGAAGTAGATAATGACGGGGACGGATATATAGAATGCACAATAGATCCAGGTGGATGGGACGGCGCTGACCCTAGCATACTAGGTGACGATTGTAATGATAATGATGATACCGTATATCCTAGTGCTCCAGAATTATGCGATGGACAGATTAATGATTGTACCTCAAGTACTCTACCATCTAATGAAGTAGATAATGACGTGGACGGATATATAGAATGTACAATAGATCAAGGTGGATGGGACGGTACTGACCCTAGCATATTGGGTAATGATTGTAATGATAATGATAACACCGTATATCCTGGTGCTCCAGAATTATGCGATGGATTAGATAACAACTGCAATAATCTGATCGACGAAGGTGCTTATAATACATACTATAGAGACTTAGATGGTGATGGTTATGGTACTACAAGTGCCACATCTCAGGCATGCAGCCCACCTAATAATTATGTTGCTAATAGTCTGGACTGTGACGACTTCGATAACACCGTATATCCAGGTGCTCCAGAGTTATGCGATGGACAGATTAATGACTGCAACTCCACGACTCTTCCTAATGACGAAATAGATAATGACGGGGACGGATATATAGAATGTACAATCGACATAGGAGGATGGGATGGTAGTAACCCGAGCATACTTGGTGGCGATTGTGACGATAATGACATCAGTATCAATCCGGGAATGGCTGAGATATGCGATGGGATAGATAATAATTGTGACAATCAGATTGATGAAGGATTTATCACTACTTACTTCTTAGATAATGATAGTGATGGGTATGGTGATGCTAACAATCAATTGAATACCTGCACCCCTCCAGTAGGATACGTCGCTGATAACACAGACTGTGATGATAACAATCAGACAATATATCCTGGTGCTCCAGAATTATGTGATGGTATAATCAATGACTGCAACACATCCACCCTACCCGATAATGAGATAGACAACGATGGAGATGGTTATGTAGAATGCACCATAGATATAGGAGGATGGGATGGATCTGACCCAAGCACACAAGGGTATGATTGTGATGACAATGATATGAATGTCAACCCAGGTGAGTCCGAAGTATGTGGTGACAGCATAGATAATAACTGCGATGGCACGGCTGATAATGGCTGTGAGGAATGTACCGGTATTCATATAATAATCGATAATGGAAACATCATGGCTATCAATAGAGCAGAACTAACAATTAATTCTGACGCCTTAGTTAATCTTAATTCCGTACTATACACTGCTGGAGAAGAGATAGAATTAACTGCACCATTTGAAGTAGTTGCAGGAACAGTATTCGAAGCTAAGATACAGCCATGTATTGTCTATGCACAAGATCAAGAAGATCCAGATAATGCCAGAAGTGCAACCCAAGATCAAGATGCACTCACTATTGTAAAAGAGACTTTTTCTGAAAATGAAAATGTAGACATAGAAGTAATAGACTCAGATAACAATAGTGTCATAACACTCAATGGAAATCACTCTAAGGTCTACCATCTATTCTTAGACAAACTGAAGCCTCTTAGGACTGGACACTATACCTTAATAATCAAAGGAGATAAAAAGTCTATCAAAAAGTCAATATCGATTACACAGAAGTAATCTCAAAACCAAGCGTTGCTAAATCATTCCAATAATTAGGATATGATTTAGTGACGACCTCTGGATCATTAATATATATCGGATTAATAATAGCAAGAGGTGCTATCGCCATAGCCATCCTATGATCTTGATATGTATCGAAGGTTGGATTATCCACAACTGCTTTTCCAGTTTGTACATATTCATACTCTCCATCAGATTTAGATATAGTAACACCGACCTTAGCCAGTTCTGTGGCTAATGCGGACATTCTATCCGTCTCTTTGATGGCAAGTGTCTGCACCCCTTTGTAGTGCAGCTCTACCCCTAACGCCGCAGCCATGACCGCATAAGTCTGTGCAAGGTCTGGCTGATTGATAAAATCGTACTTTATTACTTTCGGAATAACACCATCAGACTTAATAGATATCGAGCCATCGTTATATACCGTCGTCACACCAAAATTCTTATATAACTCTATAACACGACTATCTCCTTGATAACTATTCTTAAAGTAGTGAGATAGATTGATTTTAGAATCTTTCGACAATGCAGCTATTGCATACTGATAACTCACCGATGACCAATCTGATTCTACGACATAATCCTTAGCTACATATTTCTGATGGGATATCTCAATTGTATTATCAGCAAATGTAGATTGTATACCGAAGTCACTCATGATACTCAGTGTCATCTCCAGATACGATCTCGACACAAGATCGCCAGTGAGTTCTATCTCAAGTCCACGAGGTAGTACAGGAGCGATCATACACAATGCAGAGATGAACTGACTGCTCATACCTGCATCTATTGATACCTTACCACTCATTTGATTATCAAACGATTTGATAAGCAAGGGAGGATATCCATCAGCGCCTCTATACTCTATATCTGCCCCGATAGTTCTTAATGCGTCTACTAATGGGCCTATAGGTCTCTGAAGCATACGAGAAGAGCCCGTAAGCAATTGTTCTCCAGCGGTGATAGCTAATCTTGCTGTCAGAAATCGGAAACATGTCCCCGCATGATGCACATCGTAAGTATCCTCATCAGAGTCTATCAGCTTAAGCATCGTCTCCGTATCGTCACTATCAGAAAGGTTATCTATACTGAAGTTATCCTCACATAATGCACGTATGAGCAGTACCCTATTAGATATACTCTTAGAGCCTCCTATCGACAAGTCTGCATCGATAGGTGATTGAGGACCATGTATTTTTATTCGACCCAAAGCCTGTTCTTTTACCAGTTGATTGTAAGAAGTTCTTC
>CALLAG010000373.1 GCA_938002705.1 uncultured Saprospiraceae bacterium
GAGAAGTTCAGTCTGACTATATCGGTATTCATTTCTGGATTAGTAGAACTTGATGCTGTGTACGCATCTTCACCGAAGTCTATATAATGGCCAGATGTGATATCGCTCCATGGCATCACTTTTATCTTAGTCATGCCCTCATGACGTTCATTGACGACGAGGTAGTCATTGAATACTTCAAGTCCAGTTATGAAGTTATCTTCAGAATGAGCGATGAAGTCAGTCCAGTTGTCCTTCGTTGTTTTAGATTCTGGTGTGACCATCACTTTGAAGTTGGTAGCGCCATCTTTATTAGTGATGATATACCACTTGCCATCGTAATGGGTGATATCGTGTTCTAAGTTTCTTTCTCGTTCTTGGAATAATCTGAATTCTCCATTGGGATCATCGGCATCCAGAATTCTGTATTCATTAGATACTGTCGCATAGGATCCTATGACGATATACTTTTGAGATTTGGTCTTATATACATAGCATGAGAATGTCTCATCTTTTTCGTGATATACTTCTACATCTTGATCGCTTGGTGTACCTATGGTATGCTTATATATCTTGTAAGCTCTTAAGGCATCATCTTTTCTCGTATAGTATATTGTCTTATTATCATTGGCCCACACACTGCCGCCTGTGGTATTTTCTATGACATCAGATAGGTGCTCTCCAGTCTTAAGATCTAAGAATTTGAGATTATACTTTCTACGTGATAGGGTATCCTCACCATAAGCTAGTATCGTGTTGTCAGGTGATACCTTAAGTCCAGCTGCTTGATAATACTCATATGGCTCAGCTAATACATTGACATCTATCAGTACTTCATCAGCGCTTTCGAGCGTATTCTTCCTTCTTGAGTATATAGGGTATTCCTTGCCTTCTGTGTACTTAGTCAGGTAATAATAGCCATTCTTCTTATAGGGTACTGATTCGTCATCTTGCTTGATTCTGCCTGTTATTTCTACGAATAGGTCTTCTTGAAGGTCTTTAAGGTGGGCCGTCATCCCTTCTGTGTAGTCATTCTCAGCATTGAGATAGTCTAAGACTTCTTGAGTCTGCTCATCTGGCTCTTTTGCGTTTTTTTGCTCGTCTGTGAGCTTCATCCAGTAATAATTGTCGATTCTGTCATCTCCATGTTTTGACAAGATCTTCTCTTCTTTCTTAGGAGTCGGAGGGACCACTTTTTCTATATTTTTCATTGTCGTATGTGTATTATCTTGATTTTCAGTGTTATTATTTGCACACTGCGAAAATAGCATTGTGCATAAAATTATGCTCGAACAAAGTACTAACTGTTTCATAGGTTGGATGTTGAAAATTATTTGGTAACTATACTATTCATTAAATTTAGTCATATAAATAGAAAAATTATATTTGTCGTCAAGTGAAGTTAAAAAGCCTACATATAAAGGGATTTAAGAGTTTCGCAAATGAAACTACAATCCATTTCCGAGAGGAAATAACGGGAGTCGTCGGACCTAATGGTTCGGGCAAGTCCAATATTATTGATGCCATAAGATGGGTTCTCGGAGAACAAAAGAGTAAAGGTCTCCGACTCGATAAAATGATCGATGTTATTTTCAATGGAACGAAGAATAAGAAGAAAGCGACATTGGCTCAGGTATCCCTGACCTTTGAGAATTCTAATAAGCTCATACCTATAGAGTTTGAAGAAGTCAAAGTCACACGGATGCTCTATGATACTAATGAGAGCGAGTACCGTATTAATGATGTCGCATGTCGACTTAAGGATATAACTAACCTCTTCCTCAACACAGGTATAGGGTCTAACAGTTATGCCATCATAGAACTCGGCATGGTCGATGATATCTTATTAGATAAGGATCATGCACGTCGTAAGATGTTTGAGCAAGCGGCCGGTATATCTAAGTATAAGATCAGAAAACATGAGACACTTAATAAGCTTAAGAGTGCACAGGCGGATCTTGATAGGATAGAGGATATCTTATTCGAATTAGAAGCTAATCTTAAGACTCTTGAGCGTCAAGCGAAAAGAACTCAGAAGTATTATGACCTTAAGGCCGAGTACAAGGACTTAAGTATGAATAAGGCCTACATAGGTCAGAAAGAAGCCCTCGTCCAAGAAGCAGAGCTCAAGTCTCAGTTACTTATACTCAATGAGAAATATAATGAGACGACTAAGGTCATACATGAACTAGAGGCAGTTGTAGAAAATAATAAGAAAGCCAATCTCGATAGCGAGCAAGCCCTTACTGCTAAGCAGAAAGAATTTAATGAGGCCGTAGATGCCTTAAGAACTAAAGAGAATGAGTTAGAAATCAAGAAGCAGAATCTTGATTTTATAATTCAGAATATCAATAGATTTGAGTCTAATAAAAAGCAGTTTATAGAAGCTTCCGCTGAAATATCAGAAGTCCTCATATCTAAGAAAAAAGAGCTTGCTGAGAGAGAATCTCAGAAAGCCAATCTCGAAAAAGAACTTGAAGAATCTAAACAAGAATTCGAACGTGTAGAAGTCGAAAGACAGAAAGTACAAGGCGAGAATAATTCTGATGTAGATAGACTCAAAGCATTAGAGAAAGAGAAATTTGAGTTAGAAAAAGACATCATAGAGCTTAAGAGTAAGTCTGACAACTCAGAGCAGAACTCGATTGCGATCAATGAGGATTTACTCAATTTCCAGTCTCTACAGACTAATCTATCTACGCAGCAAGGTGGAATAGAAGAAGATCTCAAGGCAGCGACAGATGAGTATAATAAGCTCATAGAGAAGTCTAATAACATAGAAATAGAAAGAACAGAACTGACAGGACAGTTATCAACTGAGACTGATAAGTTGTCTAAGTTAGAAAGAAGATATGATGCCTTATCGAGTGAGTATAACTTGCTCAAGGATATGGTCGATAACTTCGAGGGATTCCCAGAATCAGCAAAGTTCTTAACTAAAGAATGGGACAACCAGAGACCTATACTATCTGATGTATTAGATTGTGATGCAGAATATAGAGAAGCTATAGAGTTATACTTAGAGCCGTACTTAGGTTACTTCTTATTAGATAGTATCGAGGAAGCCAAAGAATCTATAAAACTTCTAAGAGAAGCACAGAAAGGAAAGTCACAGTTCTTTATACTATCAAGCTTCTTAGATACTAAGACACATGAGGTCAACCTAAGTCAGTACGGTAGTGCCGCAATCAATGTTGTCAGAACTAAGAAGAAATATGAAGCTCTGCTTCATCACCTATTATACAATGTTGTATTAGTAGATGATGAGAGTATTCTGACTGAGATCATGCCAGACGATAATCTCACTTACCTCGCTAAGAGTGGACATGCTAATAGGTCTAAGTATACTGTAAGTGGTGGATCTGTAGGCCTCTTTGATGGTAAGAGAATCGGTCGTAAGCATGAGTTAGATAAACTCAAAACCCAGATCGAAGGTATCGCTACTGATATAGAAGAACAAAAAGCAATTAATGCGGACCTCAGTGATAGATTATCTAAGCTTAACCAAGAGGATATCCAGAATGCCATCGTCCAAAAAAGAGATATCAAGAACAATCTTGAGATCAAAAAGGCAGAGATAGGCTCTAAGCATGGCTCATTAATATCTTCTATCACAGACCTTACAGCAAGACTCCAGTTATTAGAATCTGGTAAGTCTGAGGCAGCCGTAGAGATAGCTAATCTGGGTGAAGAATTAAATGAACTAACTACTAAGATAGAAGCTCAGAGTGCCATAGTCAATGATCAGACAGGCCTTCTCGATAATATCACTAAGAACTACGGAGATATCAGTTCGAGATATAATGAAGCGCAACTCACTTGGGTTAAGTATCATAACGATATTGATAACATACAGAAAGACATCCAGTTCCGAGAGCAACAGATAGCAGAGTACAATACCAAAATAGAAGAAGTAGAAAAGGAAAGAGCCAGAACTAAAGAGTCTGAAATTAAGACCAATGAACTCATAGAAGAGATCAATAAGTCATTGTATGACATGTATCAACTCAAGGAGTCTAAGCAGTCAGAACTGACGACAACAGAGCAAAGTTTCTTCGCTAATAGGAGTGAAATAAATGTCAAAGAAGAGGAACTCAAAAAACGCAATAAAGAGCTCCAAAACCAACAAATAGAAATCAATCAACACAAAGACAAACTCACAAGTGTAGAGTTCGAATTACATTCTGTCAAAGAAAGATTGAAGATCGAATTTAACATAGATATTGTAGAGCTCAAAGTTGATTTTGACTCAGAAGATGAGGCAGCAGTCGAAGCCCTCAATCTGAGATATGACAAAGTCAAAAAGAGATTAGATAACTACGGAGAGATTAACCCGATGGCTGTAGAAGCCTACGATGAGATCAACGAAAGGTACATCTCTATGAAGACGCAACGTGATGATATTCTCGAAGCAGAAGAATCACTTAAGTTGACGATTAAGGAGATAGATAAAGATGCAACTGAGAAGTTCTTAGAAGCTTTCTACCTCGCTAAGGATAACTTCAAGGATGTGTTCAGAAGTCTCTTCTCAGACGAAGATGATTGTGATCTCATCTTATTGAATGCAGAGTCACCACTCGAATCTCAGATAGAAATCGTCGCCAAGCCTAAAGGTAAGAAGCCTAAGGTCTTATCACAACTATCAGGTGGAGAGAAGACGCTGACTGCAATAGCATTATTGTTCTCATTGTATCTACTTAAGCCAGCACCATTCTGTATTTTTGATGAGGTCGATGCACCATTAGATGATGTCAACATTGTGAAGTTCTCTAACCTGATCAAGCGATTCTCTGATAAGTCACAGTTTATCGTAGTGACACATAATAAGTCTACGATGGCAGGTATGGATACACTCTATGGCGTATACATGCAGCAGCAAGGGATATCAGGTATATCTCAGGTCAACTTCAGTGAGTACGATCACCAAGAGTCATATCAGACGATTAATGTGTAATATATAATCTTATACATTATTGTTCTTTTTTATCTTGTTTCATCGAGATGTAAGAACTATTGGGTTGTCTAATATTTTTTGGATAGATCTTACTAACGTGATATAGATGCTATTAGTACATTTTCACTTCACTCATAACTATAGTTACTCTCGAAGCCGCAAATGTTGTTTGATATTCGTACATTAGGTATCAAATCATTATTATCATGAATAGACTCCCCACTATTATTTGCATTGCGTATTTGTTCATATCAAATATATCGGCACAAGTCCCTTCCAATTTTAATTTCCTAAATCATGCTAATCGAAATGTAGAAGTTACAGAAGTACTTTGTCTTGATGATGAAGTAGTCGGAGTACATAACAGAGGTCTTGATTTTGTAAAGTATGATTATGATCTTGAAAAATTCTGGAATGCAAGTGCAGAAGGGTATAAGTTTATATATGAAAATGATAGTACATATCATCATGCTTCGTGGGTACATCAATCTGGAGATGCTATTTCTAATACCCTAATAATAAACTCTTACAGGGATACTGAGCTACTGAGTGAAGAATATAATGGTGTATCAAACTTTAATAGTCAACTTAATCAATTCATTGATGTAACATATGATACGACCGGTGGGTGGTGGTGTATTACTGATTTTGGCACAAAGCTCCTTTTCTTGAAAGATAATGAAGTTGTAAGGACAATTGATAATGGTGCAACTTATCCTGATTTATTCACGAGCTGTAGTGGAGATATTTACATCTTATCCTTAGGCTATTTCTTGTATTTTGATGGTCAGGATTTAGATTATGTATTTGAACTTCCAGAAACCACAGAAGTATTTCAATATGAAGGATATAATTATCTTCTTAGTAGAGATAAACTCTATAAGTATGATTGTGAGATGAAGATTAAGCTCCATGAATGGTCTCTCCCGATTAATGTAAATTCGTTCGAACAAATAAATATTGGAGATCATGGAAATATATATATTAATAAACTCAATTCTAATTCTTACAAGATTTACAGTATAGATTCATTGTCTCAAATTACATATGAATATGAAGGAATAGAAAAGGAGGATGAGTCAATTAAAGGCATTGAAGTGAGTTCTGATAGTACCCATTTAATATTTGGCCATCATCAATTTCAATTAGATAATCAGACCTTCTACAGAAGTATAAATACACAACAAGAGATAGACTATCCAACAATAGATGTACAAATAGCAGATTTTCTCTTAGAGTATTCAGATGCAGGTATTACTTATGACTATTTTTCTGGCGATTCGGTAATGATCCAGAGGACTAAACCTAAACTTAATATCACAAATTTATCATCTGAATCCATTTATGCTATAGATGTTTTCTCTAATTCATACAGAGTATTCGATGTATCATATGTGCATGAAGACTATATAAGAGCTACGGTTGATTCCACTCTTGCTCCTTTTGAGTCAAGGAAGGCAGATAATCTTTTTTTGTATACAACGACATTGGAAGAATTATTAAATCTAAAAGTAGAATTAACTGGAGCTAATTATAAGTTCCTTGAGAATGGTTCTCAAGTACTAGCGCCGAATCTGCTTTTATCAAGTATAGAATCCACAGAAATAGAACCCTTCAAAATATATCCTAATCCGGTAACAGATTACATTAAAGTAAGTCTTACTCTGGATGATAAAGTTAGCATATTCAGTTCTGACGGTAAGCTGTGTTCTCAATATAATGTTGCATCTACGTCCGATAGGATTGAGGTTTCTGCATTGGAGCCCGGAATGTATTTTATCATTTTAAGAAATAAAAATAAGCCTGCAAAGATTGCCAAGTTTGTAAAGCTGTAGATTGGTTCAGGATTATTTGAAGTATCATTTATTTCAATATTGTTCAAATTCCTTTTCCAGGTATTATGAATAGTGTACTGTAAGCATCCGACTAAGTACATATTGTGTATAACAAATACGGTATCCATCTTTGTTGTAAAATTTAGATTATGGATATACATCAATTTAAGAAAGATTTTGCC
>CALLAG010000374.1 GCA_938002705.1 uncultured Saprospiraceae bacterium
AAGACCTTTGATAAATGCTCAGAGAATGTCAAAGGATAAAAAAGGACCTTGATTTAGAAATACATTGAGCTACTAAGGAACAGTACTTCAGCAGCCCAAAAAGAATCACTCAAATACATCACTAATCTGATATATCTCCATAGCTTCGCAGCCAACAATCATCTATCACTAATTCTATATAATGAACTCAGTAGATATCCCGAATAAGTATCTGGACTTACTCGAACAGCAAGGTAAGAAACTGCCTTATATCAGTGGTCAGACACCGATGGATCACTCCCAATCTTATCAGGGCAACATAGAGAATTTTATAGGATTTGCGCAAGTGCCTATCGGTATAGCTGGTCCGCTGCTGATGGATGGCTCTGGAGGGGTAAGTGAGCATTGGATACCTATGGCTACAACAGAAGGCGCTCTTGTCGCATCGTATAGTCGAGGGATCAAAACCTGCACTGTCAGTGGAGGTGTCACAGCTCGGACGATTGGTAATCAAGTACAGCGAAGTCCCTATTTTGAGTTTGCGACATTAGTTGAGGCGATAGCATTTGGGAAGTGGATCAAATCTCTTCAGTCAGTAATCGCTGCAGGAGTCAGCCAAGCAAGCAGATTCGCTAAGTTGGTTGACATAGATGTCAATCAAGAAGGCAATGCCCTTAATGTCACTTTCTCTTATGAGACGGGTGCAGCAGCTGGACAGAATATGGTGACAATTGTGACCGACCATATCCTTAGAAACATCTTAGAGCAAGCACCACATCAACCAACAGTATACTATATAGAAGGTAACATGTCTGGCGACAAAAAAGCCAACGTCAAATCACTAAGTAAAATCAGAGGAAGAAAAGTTGTCGCTGAAGTCACTGTCCCAAATCAAATAGTCAAAGATGTACTCAAATCTTCAGCTGAAAACATTGTGAAATTTTGGCAAATTGGAACGCTCGGTGGTATACAAATGGGGGCCGTCGGTAACCTCGGTCACGTTGCGAATGCATTGACAGCAATATTCATCGCTTGCGGTCAAGATGTTGCTTGTATCGCTGAAGCAGCTGTAGGGACTGGCAGATATGAAGTAAAGGATAATGGTGATCTGTACGCCTCCCTTACATTACCGGGCTTGATAGTCGGTGTGGTGGGAGGAGGTACAAGCTTACCAACTCAGCAAGAAGCTTTAGAATTGATAGGGTGTAGTACAGCAGAGGATGTGGACAAGTTTGCAGAAGTCTGTTGTTCAGTAGCTCTGGCGGGGGAGCTATCTATCGGTGCTGCGATAGCAGAGCAACATTTTGCCAAAGCACACAAAACACTTGGTAGAAAACAATAAGTGGTGATGGGCTATAACTGCAAATTATCCTTCACTCTCGTCTCAGCTTGTAGCTGAGATGCAATATGCTGGAGATATGAATTCTTAAATGAATATATAAGCTGTGCTACAGAGTAATTAGATATTACTCAAGGAAATTACTTTAATTAAGTAAATGAAATTAACAGATTCAAACATAGACTTATAATTTTTATTTTAAGTTTGATAGTAGGCTCAATATTTTTTTCACCTATTAATAGACTCAATTATTACTAATGTTCGAATTAGAAAAGTATAAATCAAACGGTCACTTCTTTTATTCTTATGATGAAGAATTGCAAGCTGTATGTAATGCACCTAAGAATGGAATAGGGGTATACTTAGTGTATGCTTTGAAGGGTGGGAGAATAGAATTGGTTTATGTTGGATCTTCTGGAAAAATCAAGCAGAATGGAGATATAAAGACGCGTATAGGTGGAATATACGACCGCTTAGTAAATGGGAATCAATTTGGAAAGCCGAGAAAAGTCAGTTGGAAAGAAAAGCTTGAAGAAGACAATATCGAAGCTTTAGATGTGTATTGGTATGAAACATTTGATGATAATAATTTTGATATACCAAGTGCAGTCGAGGGGAGGGTAATCCAAGAGTTTTATGATATCAATGGAGAATTACCAAAATGGAATATCGAGTTTTAAGTTAAAAATATATCAACGCTGAATCTTACTCAATCTTGGATCTATTGGTAACTGAAAGAATTCAGTTATTTCAATTTTACCAAAATTTTTATAAAGGGGATTAAGTACATAATTATACTCTATACCAACTATTGTAGACGGCACTTTTAAGGCAAAGAAATCTCGATCTTTTGAGAGGCTTGTAAAAATTGAAGTTGTCTTATGTGAGTAAGGATATTGGTCCCATTTCTTAGGAAGCTCATCTAATTCATTGATGACCAGATTGTATGGTATTTCTATCATAGCAACCAAAATGCTTTTCGGCAAGGTTGTAATATTTTCAGAATGCACGTAATATTCTAAAAGTGCCAATGAGACATTCTCGGAGCAATATACTGCACGAGTACCTACTTCATTCCATCTTCCTCCTACTTTTTCAGCACCTATTCCTGATAAGGTTGAGTTTTTATATTTGGTATTGGCTACTCGGTATACTAACATTAACTGTAGACGTTATACTGAATTCTGACAATCTCGTTTTCCACGACTTGAAATCCAAAACTACTATCGAGTAATTCAAATGGTTTTTTGCCTCCCAGTGATTTAGATGGGGACATGAGCCATTCTCTAAAATCGTCTTTAGAGTCAAAAACGGAATAACCTAAATTGTATAGTTTAGCCAGCTCGTATATTCTTTCTGAAGATTCTTTTCCATAAGTAGTTTTCTTTTGCATACTACTTATGGAAGCTGGAAGCACATATTCTAATTCTTTCTCTGTATGTCCGATATTAGTTATCAATTGTTTCCAATCAGATTTTTTTACACCTATTCTTATTCGATCAATTAGTTCAAGAGTATGCCCCGGAGCATCGCTGCCATGTAGGACTACCCATGCCGGAGAGAATTTCTTTAGCGCAATAGTTTTGTTAACTCCTGAAACAGAAGCCCTTTCGTTCTTTCTGGAATCTTTTAGCTTGGTGGCCATGATTGTATTTTTATGTCTATTTAGAAGTAAATATACAATCATTATTACTTTAAAGCAATAGCACTTATTGGATCAAATCTATAGGTCCAACACCTTAATCAATCAACTCCCCAGCTAATTGTATAAGCTGTATCTCTCTTAATCGTGCATTGAACTTCGCATTATTAAGACTTGTCTGTGAGTTAAGCAGATTAAGTTGAGCTTGTCGGAACTCTATAGAACTTAGGCGTCCTATGCTGACTTGCTCTTCTGTTCTTACGAAGTTTTCTTCATTAGTCCTTACTGCATTTTTTTCTACTTCTAATACGAATAATGCATTCTCATAATTGGCCCAAGCATTGAGGATGTCTCTCTCTATTTCTTGTTGGATCTGATCTATCTGTAGTTGCTGGTTAGAGAGACTGATGATGGTATTTTGTTTTCTTATATCTCGAGTACCGTCGAATATGGTCCAGTTAAGCCCTATGTTGGCAGCGAGTCCTCGTGAGTTAGATGTATTGATGAATGCTCCTGGAGGATTGTCAGAGTAGTTGTAGTCATAAGAAGCGCTTGCGTTAAGTGTCGGTTTCTTTTCAGCTTCTATGATCTGAAGATCCATTTCGCTGACGATTAGGTTTTGACGATTGACGAGTAGTTGTACGTTCTCTGATTTGGATGCTTCTATTATAGATTCCAGATCCAAGTTTTCTTCAAGTTCAGAATTAGAATCTATTGTGAAATCTATATTGGCATTTCTACCCATCGCGACATTAAGATTTCTTTTTTCGTTTTGGAGATTCATTACTGCATTTAGGATATTGACACTATCACGTTGTATATCGACACGTGCATTAAGCACATCTAATCCACTTCCTTGTCCTAATTCGAGCTGGTACTCAGCACGTCTTAGTCTTTCGTTAGATATATTGATGGCTTCTTGTAATGCACTGACATTCTCTGATAGCTGAGCTACTTGGTAGTATATATTATAGATCTGTAATAGATTTTGTTCTATAGTTTGTTTTAGCTGCAGGTCTGTAAGTGTGAGAGATTCTTTGAGCTGATCTAATGTAAGATCACGTCGCTTATCTAAGATTGTATAAGCTGCAGCTACTGATGCATTAGCACCCCACGTGAAGGCATTGGCTGTAGAAGCTTCGTTACCATTACCGAACTTCTGAGACGAACCTCCAAAATTTCCACTTAGTCCACCATTAGCAGTTACTGTAGGGAGGTAGCCATTGGCTTTTTTGTCAGTTTGATTTCGAGCTATTTCTACATTGTTTTTAGCAATCAGAATACCGAAGTTATTTTCAAGTGTTATGACTTTAGCATCTTCTATCGTCAGCACTTCCTGACTGTATAGACTGACTGATAATCCTATGCATATAATCCAAGTAATATTTTTCATCTAATGTTGATTTGATATACCGATTCTAAATTACTTCGTTAGTATTATTCTTCTCTTGTCGTTTCTATGATCGCTCTTTCGACAGATTCCTTTGTAGGTTTTTTACCATTCCATAACCAGCTCATGCCTACTTTGACACTATTCTTAAGTGCCAGTAATAATGGCAATAGAAACAGAGTCATAAAAGTAGCATATGCAATTCCATATGCTACGGATATAGCCATAGGGATAAGGAATTGTGCAGAGAAGCTCTTCTCGAATATAAGTGGTGCTAATCCTGCAACTGTAGTCAGTGATGTCAGGAATATAGCTCTGAATCTGGATCTACCCGCTTCTACCATCGCCTCATGGTAGGGGACTCCATCTTTGAGAAGTAGATTAAATTTTTCTATAAGGACAAGTCCGTCATTCACTAATATACCTACTAAGGCAACGATGCCTAAGCCAGATAGTATATTGATACTTTGTCCATGTATCCAGTGTCCCCATGCAACACCTACGAAACAAAATGGTATAAGTATAAAAAGTAGAAGTGGCTGACCATATGATCTAAATACAAATGCTATGACACAGTACATGAGTATAAGAATTATGGGTAGTACTTTTTGCATAGCTACTGCAATTTTTGCAAAACCTCGATTCTGCCCTTCGTATAATGGTGTTACTGTCGGATATTTAGCGATGATGCCAGGTATGACATCAGCTTTTAATTCTGCTATGACTTCTGGTGCAGAATCTTTAGAATCTGACAGATCTGATTCTACACGTATTTCTCTCCTGCCATCTAAATGATTGATCAGTACATCACCTCTCTCTATGGTGTAGGTTGCTATTTCTGATAGTGGTACTCTGTTGTCAGTAGGTGTGATGATACGCATTCTATCCAGGTCGGTGATACTACTTCGGTTACTTCTATCATATCTGACCCACACTCTTATCTCATCACGCCCACGCTGGAACCGTTGTACTGATGCACCGAAGAATCCTGACCTGACCTGTGACATAACACTGTTAAGGGTAAGTCCGAGTAAGTAGGCATTATCCTTGAGTTTTATTTTAATTTCTTTGATACCAGCAGGGTCATTATCTGTCACATCAGCCAGTCGTGGGTTACTTCGTAGTTCTGCTTTGAGCTCTTGCTTAGCTGCTTTTAATTCTGGTATATTGTTACCTACCAGAGATATAGAAACGGGCTTACCGCCGAATGCATTTCCACCACCGAATACTACGCTTTCAGCTTCGTAGATGAGTCCTACTTTCTGACGTATTTTATTAGATACTTCTGATGATCTGATGTCTCTTTTTTCTCCTGGTAGCAAATTGAGTACGATAGATGCATTAGCAGATCCGGGACCTAATCTTCTCACAGTATTCTGTATGACGGGTAGATTGTCGGTCTGATTTTCAGTTAGTTCTTTATTGACTTCCCAGGCCGTATTTTCTATAACTGTGATTATAGAATCTGTGATAGCTTCGCTGGTGCCTTGAGGCATTTTCAGATCTATAGCTACACGATCAGAAGCGACATTAGGAAAAAAAGTAAATCTTATAATCCCGCCTTGCAGGGCTCCTATAGTCAATAATAAAAATGCTACAGGTATGGCAAAACCAAAAATATTAAAGTTCAGAACAAATTTTAGTACAGGAACATATAGTGTATCTCGTAACCAGCTAATGGCTTTATCTGCCCATACATTTATAATAAATGGTTTTGACTTTCTGTCTAGTGCTCTCGAGTGAGACAAGTGAGCAGGTAGTATCAGAAAGGCTTCTATCAGAGAGATGAGTAAGATGATGCCTACGACTTTAGCTATCTGCCCAAAGAATGATCCCAGTCTCTCAGGGATAAATAGAAATGTAGAGAAAGCTATGATCGTCGTCAATATAGCTGCGATAATAGGTGGCATAACTTGTAAGGTACCATCTATGGCGGCATTTAATCGTGATTTGCCTTTTTCGTATTGGTCGTAGATATTTTCGGCTATGACGATACCGTCATCTACAAGGATACCTATGACGATAATCATCCCAAATAGGGATATGACATTAATCGTCATGAAGCTTGGCGCAAAAATAAATACACCTAAGAAAGAGAAGGGCAGCCCTACAGCAACCCATAATGCGATACTTGGCTTGAGAAATATTGATAAGAATATTAGTACTAATAATATTCCTATAAGACCATTCTCTACCAGTAGGTTCTGACGATCATTAAGTGCTACCGAGGAGTCTGAACTTACATTCAGTTTTATAATATCACTCTTCTCATTATACTCAAGTATATATTCTTTGATCTTGTCAGTAGCATACAGTAAGTCCTCATTATTAGTTGTGCTGATGGCTATCTGTATTGCAGGATTACCATTATAGTGAATTCTGTCAGGTACTTCAGACCACTTGTCTCTTACTTGAGCTACATCTTTTAATCTGATGATTTGTCCTTTAGGACTTGCTTTGATTACTATGAAATCTAATTCGTTACCGAAGTAAGATCGGTTATTAGCTCTTATAAGGTATTCTTCAGTTTCTGTTTTTATATTACCGCCTGTTGTGATAAGGTTAGAGTTTCTCACTGCTGCAGCAACTTCTGCAAATGTCAGATTATAAGCCAGTAGATCATTCTCTCTGACAGCGATCTCTATCTCCTCATCTGGGAATCCACTTAATTCTATCTGTGATATATCTGGCATAGCTCTCACGTCATCTTCTACCTTACGAGCGACTTCCTTAAGCGTCTTAAGGGGTACCCCCTCTCCACTTACTGTAAATGTTATTGCACTATTGATATTCTCCTGCTTAGATATAATAGGTGGTTCCATATCTACCGGAAAGGATGGCACTCTGTCTACGGCGTTTTTGACATTGGCTAGGATGATGTCTATATCTGCATTCTCTACGATCTCTACCGTAATGGTAGCACTGTTCTCTTGCGATATAGATGTGACTCTATCTATATCTACTAAGCCTCTGAGGTTGTCTTCTATCTTCAGTACGACACCTTCTTCTATCTCAGATGGTGATGCTCCAGGATAGGCGATGTTAATGAATATAAGCTTGGAATCATCAAGTGGAAAAAAAGAGGACTTCGTTTCTTTTAGACCAATGTATCCAAAGATTGCTACGGCAACCATAATGACATTAACAGCAACTGGATATTTTATAAAAAATGAAATAAATTTTTTCATGTAAGCTATTGAATATGATCTGAGAAGATTTCTGAAATTATATACTTTCTACTATCTCAGATTTTTGACTTGTAAATGGAATTGTTCTGTACTGATTGTTCTACTTTGATTACTGTTTGTATCGCTGCACTTGCATGCCGTCATAAGCTCCAGGCAGCATTTTACTTAATATCTCTGTACCATCAGATAGACCTCTTATGACTGCATGGGTATCTGTATAATGTACAATTTCTATTTTTTGGGATTTAAGCATAGAACCGTCCATTGTGAATACCTTATCGTTATCTACGATAAGCTTTCTTGGTATTTCGTATGTGTTGCTCTCATTCTTAGCATTCAGTGTCGCTTCTAAGTACATACCTTCTCGTAGTCCTTTTCCATTGACTCTTATATAAGCTTGTATCGTCTGTGTATTAGGATCTATAAGGCTATTAAGGCGGTTGACTTTGCCTTTCCACGATTTTGTATTTTCTACATTCTTAAGGATTACGGAATTACCTACTCTGAGAAGATCAGCATAAGCAGAGCTCACAGCTACTTCTAATTCATATATGTTAGGATTGATAAATTCTCCCAGTTTCTGTCCTGGTCTTATGAGTGCTCCTTTATCTACATTGGCCTCAGTAAGTACACCGTCGAAGGGTGCATAGATAGTATACTTAATGAGTCGCTCCTCCAGATTCTTTACGTTATACCATAAGGTATTGATATTACGACCAGCGATGAATAATTTTTCTTTATCAGTGTCTGCTTTAGGGAGTGCTTTTAGGGTCTGGTCTACATTGAAGTCATTAACGTAAGTTTGCCATTTTGAGAATGCGTCGGCGTAATCAAACTTTAGATCTGGCAGTAGGGCGACGATCTGATTGTAAAGACTGCTTTTCTGAGCACGTAGGTTAGCTCTGTCTTCATCGCTATTAAGTTGTATAAGTACTGATCCACTCTTATAGCTAATTCCTGGTTTGAATGCTCGATCACTTCGCTCGAAGATGCCCTGCACCTCAGAGTAGAGGTCTACACGATCACGAGCGACAAGATTTCCGCTTGCGGTTATAGTAATAGGGGTAGAGGTATTTTCGATATTTTCTGTAAAGACCATCGGGATGGATTGTTTTTCCTTTTCTGGTTCTGGTTTTTCTCTACCAGCCATTTTTTCTTTACCCATATAGCCAAGAGCAATGATTATAATTCCGATAGCACTAATAATGATTTTACGCATGATTATTATTTATATAATGGTAAGGAGTGAGCCTGTGATATTATTTTTTGGAGGAGATATTTGAGTTTTTGTATTAATAGTGTCTATAGGTTAGACCTTATGATAGGAGGTGAAAGCTGCATATTGAGTTATTTATTCCGACTTATTGTTGATGTAAAGCTAAACATTAGAAATAAACTGTATGAATATATGAGCCCTCAATAATCCAAAGGAATATTTTGTTGCACAAATTTTTTAATTAGCTGTAGACAGGATATATCTAATCACAGTATTTGTCTTCAATAAGCATTTTATAAATAATTGATTATCAATTATTTATGATTTTTGATCATCTTGTTATTATTTCTAAATATTTGATTATCAATAGATTAAGTACTTTTATTTAAACATTAAAGTATTTACATATTTGTAGTTAACTTATTAGCAGCATTTTATACATTATGAAAATAATTAATATATCTTAGTGTTTTAATTCACCTCAAAATAAGAAATGGCAAAGATTCTAATAGTAGACGACGACAGAAGTATAAGAAGAACACTAAAAGATATACTAGAATTCGAGAAGTATGAGGTACATGAGGCAGAAGATGGATTAACATGTCTCGTTAAGGTAAAGCAAGATAAGTACGATATCATCATATTAGATATAAAGATGCCTAAGATGGATGGTATGGATGCTATCGATAGGCTGCAGGATATCTGCCCAGACATACCCGTCATTATGATAAGTGGTCATGGAGATATAGATACAGCTGTAGAAGCTGTCAAGAAAGGGGCTTTTGACTTCTTGTCTAAGCCGCCAGATCTTAATAGGCTACTCATTACTGTACGTAATGGATTAGATAAGTCCACACTTATAGTACAGAAGAAGACGCTCCAGAAGAAAGTCACTAAGTCTAAGGTCGGTGAGATAGTAGGAACGTCTCCAGAGATCAATGCTATAAAAGAAACAATAGAAAAAGTAGCGCCTACAGATGCGAGAGTGCTCATCCAGGGTCCTAATGGAACAGGTAAGGAGCTTGTCGCAAGATGGTTACATGAGTTAAGCGATCGCAAGGGAGGACCTATGGTGGAGGTTAACTGTGCAGCTATCCCTTCTGAGTTGATAGAGTCAGAATTATTCGGTCATGAGAAAGGATCATTTACATCAGCACATAAGCAGAGGATAGGCAAATTTGAATTAGCTAACAAAGGCACATTATTCCTCGATGAGATAGGTGATATGAGTCTTGGTGCACAAGCCAAAGTACTGAGAGTACTGCAGGAAAGCAGGATCATGAGAGTGGGTGGAGAGAAAGAGCTTTCTGTAGATGTAAGAGTCGTCGCTGCCACTAACAAAGACTTAAGAAAAGAAATAGCTAAAGGAAACTTCAGAGAAGATTTGTTCCATAGGCTTGCAGTTATCATATTAAGAGTGCCTTCGTTAAATAAGCGTAGAGAAGATATCCCACAGCTTGTAGAACATTTTAATAATCAGATATGTAAGGAGTATGGTGTGCCGCCTAAAGTTATAGAGGATAATGCGATCGTAGAATTAAAGAAGATTAACTGGACAGGTAATATCAGAGAGTTAAGGAATGTCGTAGAGCGATTAATAATATTAAGTAAAGAAAAAATCACCAAAAAAGACGTCATTAATTACGCAACTAAAGTGAGTAATACACGTAATAATATGGATGACCTTTTTGATAAATTTAATTCTTTTGCTGAGATGAGAGATCACTTAGAGAAAGAATATGAGAAGTACAAAGCTGTCGCATACTAAGCAAGTGATAGATAGATTAGACAATTTTTTTTTATAATAAGAATATATAGATATGTCAGAGGATAATAAGCCAAAGATGAAGGAGTGGAAAGAAATGAAAGGAGAGAACTCTTGGACGATGTTCAAGGTGCTTGCAGAGTTTGTTGATGGCTTTGAGAAGATGAATAAGCAGGGGCCATGTATCTCCATATTTGGCTCAGCTCGTACTAAGCCTGGTGAGAAATACTATGAGAAGACCGTAGAGATCGCTCGTGGTCTCGTCAGAGAAGGTTTCGGGATTATTACTGGTGGTGGTCCTGGTATCATGGAAGCTGGTAATAAAGGTGCTCATCTTGAGAAAGGACTCTCTATAGGTCTTAATATCGAGCTTCCATTCGAACAATCTGGTAATCAATATATCGATGTAGATAAGAACTTAGATCACAGATATTTCTTCGTCAGGAAAGTCATGTTTGTTAAGTATTCTCAAGCGATAGTCGTCATGCCTGGAGGATTTGGGACATTGGATGAGCTATTTGAGACGCTGACACTTATACAGACAGATAAGATAACTAAGGTGCCAGTCATACTCGTAGGAAGTGATTTCTGGGTAGGCCTGGTAGACTGGATTAAGGGGACGATGCTTGATAAGTTTGGTAATATATCACCAGGTGACATCGACCTTATACCTATAGTAGATGACATAGATGAAGTCGTCAAAATCATCTCTGACTTCTATGGTGCTTCAGCTAATGAACTTAAGCCTAATTATCAGCTGTAGTTTTTCTCTAAAGTATATCTATTAAATAAGTTACTCTCAGTGCATTACTCAAATAATTGCCACCTGACACCAAGTCTAAATGTCGCATCGTATTGCGGATAATCGACAATCTGGAAGTGAGGTTCTCTCAAGAATAAATCACTGAAATTATCCATTTTAACGAACACTCTGAATTTGTCTACTTTGAAGTTGGCGAATAGTTCTGAGTAGTAGTATGGTCTGATGGTCTCTTCCGTCTGATAGAATTGTCCATTCGCAGGCATAAATTTAAGATTGCCGTCAAAGCTGTAATTATAATACAGAACGCCGAATTGTGATAGCAGTCGCTTATTAAATAAGTATGATTGTAAGTATAACTTATGTATGCTATATACTCTCGGTAGGTGATAGACATTATCAGAGAAGTCCTGAAAAGCCACAGCGTTTTCCATACCTATAAATTTCCATAGAAATCGATGTGTCCCTATAGCTTGTATGAACTGTGTACTCGATGACTGGGTGGGTAAAGCATCACTACCAAAGTACACAGGATTATCTATCACACCGCTATTGACTTCTATATCTAAGTGTAATTTCTTTATTGATACTTTTCCACCTATGACGACTTCATTGATCTTACTGAATGCATTGTCATAGACGATCACATCTGTGATGACAGCTCGCTCTTGTATAATGCTCGGATCATAACGTAATAACTTGAGATTAGCTTCTAAGGTCATTCCATTGATACCATAGAATTCCAGAACGGGCTTAATTTTAAAATTTCCGATATTCTCACCTATCCCAAAGGCGACTTCTGCATTAAGAGAAGTTAGTTTTTTGATATTCAGACCTATCTTAGCGAAAGCACCAGCATCATGATACTGCTCGCTGAATAGGGAATTGTTATAATTAAGGAACCTATATTCTACGCCTACATTTAAGAAGAAAGCAGAAGTATGGATGCCTAAGTCAATCTGATTATTGACTTTTGTAAATCTATTAAGGTGCCGCAAGCCTCTTTTGTCAGTCAGGTAGGGACCATATAGTATGGTGTCATTCCTTGTACTCGCGTCTTCATCACCATAGAGGAAGTAGCCATGATCTATAGCTATGTGATGGTGTAGTTGGAACCTACTGCTATCTAGCTTGAGGTAGTTATCCACGCCGTAAGTAAATCGCTGATGGCGGGTAGTACCAGGCGTTGCTATAGTAGTTACTGGCACACTTATACGCCGTATTCTGACTTGTCCTGTATTCCACGAGGGGTCATATAGATCTATCGGTGTAAGGCCATCTGTATTAAAAGTAACGCCTCCGTTATGTATTTCGTTAAAGTTATTCGCTGCAAAGCTGACAATTAATTTATGTTTTTTTTCTTCTCCTTCTCGACTGATGGCTATACCGAGTTGTGTTGCTTTGGTTCCTTGATTAATGTAGACACCATCTTGCTTAGTCCGATTATAGTCTATACTTAGTTCGATATTATCAGAGAATGATCTTGCAAACTTAGCACCTACGATAAAATTCTCAGATCCATCAGAGGGGGTGAAGTAGAGATCATTGAAAGTTCTATTAGCCTCGTATATAGGGAAGTCATAGATGCTCTTGCGATAGTTGTCATACTGATGAAAACCCATGTCTGTATATATGTCATCCCGCGAAGAGTATATAATCCGCTGTGCTGCAGATGCTTGATTGCCTAAGTTAAGCGTCCCTTCTCTAAATCTTCTGTTGAGTGCATATTTTTCGAAATCTCGAAATAAGGTATCGACAAAAGGCTTCCTATCATCTACATCAGATAATGTATAATAGTCTATAACTGTAGAATCTGGTTCGTACGCAGGAGTGTCTGATACTGCTGATGGGTTAAAGCTACCCGATGAGATATTAGATGGAGTTCTCTGCGATGATAAGGGATTGTGACATATCAGTACTACTATAATAGTGATAATAAGGTAAGCTGTGTTCTTAGTAATACTGGTCATACTGCATCAAAATTAAGACATAATGATAGACGGAACGCCTTATTAGCAAAACTTTAAATAATACAGTCCTTAGAAACTATAGTTAGTCGTGAAGTTAATCAGCTGTAGATCATATCTTGATTGTGGCGCTGAGTCAAATTGATTAGTATTAATTATTGAATTAAAGCCTATCTCAGAATCTAACTGGAGGGTGATTCTTTGTGATAGAGAATAATTGATGCCTAATGATAATCCAAAATTAGTATCGTTAAAGAAAAGTGTTTCTGGATTTTTTATTGTTGATATAGACTGCTTCAGTTCTGACTTCAAGTTTCCGTTGACTGATGAGTCAAAAGTATGTCGGAACTTCACACCTGAGCTTAGAGCTATCTTCTGTGATACATAATAATTCAGACTTATAGGTATGAATATCTGCTTCAGATCATGCAGACTTTTGTAATAAGTTGTCTGGTTTCCTAAGTCGACCTTTCTTCCTATGATAGCATAAGAATTTCTTGATTTGTTGAATATTGGAAGAAAGCTAAATTGTCTTGATAGATGATTGTAACCTATACCCGTTGATATGGCTAATTTGTCACTGATGGCAACTTGCAGACTTGTCACGACGCCATATCCAGAAAAATCAAAATCATTAGATATACTAGAGAGGATACCTATTCTAAAGTCAACATCATTTCTAAAGAAATTTTTAAGCTGACTTTCTTTAGACAATTCATCATCATAAGTTAAAGCCAAGTTGACGTCAGGTTGTGAGCTCAGATTCCTCTTAGAGAAAAGGTAATTATTTCTTCTCTGATAAGTATCGATGGCCTTAAGTGCCTCATTATTAGTAGCAGAGTTAGGCACTACTTCTTCTTCTTCTGTAGTTGTACTGAAGCTGTCTGCTGCATTGATATATAGATATTTAGTAGGACCGGGGACGTACTTAGTCACCGTTTTTATTTCAGTTCTTACCTGAGCTGGGGAGGTAGAGGCAGGTATATTTTCAGATACTGTCTGAGTCTTAGTCACCGTTGCATATGGGACTTTCTGATGTGATTGATATAGCAAAAATGCAATAACTGCCAGAGATACTATCTGGCTTACACCTAATATATAAGCAACCTTACGACTACGGGGAGTGATAACTGGCATTTCAGAATCCAATTTGTCACTCAGCTCAGACCATGACTTTTGTATAAAAGCCGTATCAAATTCATGTTGAGAATAATTATCCTGCATTGGATTTATAACTATAGTTGTTAAGTATTAGTTCTTTTAATCTTTTTCTCGAATCAGAAACATGCCACTTCGAAGTTCCTACACTTATGTTTTTTATTTCTGCTATCTCTTTATGTGAGTATCCTTTGATAGCAAATAGTATAAATACATCTGCACTTGCCGTAGGAAGATCATCTATCATTCTGAGGATGTCTTCTTCATACAAGCTTTCTATGCCATTATTAGTAGTTACTGAAGATTCGTAATCTTCGAAAACCATAAACTTTACATAGTTGGCTTCTTTCTTAATCGCATCAGACATACAATGAAAGACAATTCGTCTTACCCATCCTTCGAAGCTACCCTTGTATTCGTATTGGTGTATTTTTTTAAAGACCTTCAAGAATCCATCATTGACGATGGCTGCTGATTTGTCTTTATCTCTTACATATCGCATGCACATATTCATCATAGAAGTGAAGTGACTCTTATACAAGCTTTCTTGACTTTTTCGGTCATTCTGCTTACAGCCTTCTATGATTATTTTGTTATCCACGATAGTATAGATGATCTAATTCTAAAATGAAGTTAGTACATCTATAGCTATAATTATAGGTATTTGCCGACTCTTTCGCTATTTCATCCTAAGGATATACGATTTCAAAATATTATATTCTCTGTCGTTAAGAGAACAAAGGTCTACAAAATAAAATGAGGAAAATCAAAGATTTTCCTCACAAGAGTAGTTTGTGCTTTCATAGCTGTCTACTACCATAGACGATAATTAGATAGTAATAGGTTGGGGCGGCAAATCATTTATTTTTTATAAATCTACCTGAGCCACGATACTACATAGGTTTTTCGGCTATTTTTTTATAAATGAATCCACCCATCTTGTATTGTCATTGGCTCTCATTTCTATATAATACTGGCCTTGAGATAGGGCCCTAACGTCTATTTCGTCTCCTATCATATGCTCATTTATACTCATTATAACCTGCCCTTGCTGGTCATATATAGTTAATTGACCATCATTTAAGGTTGTAGATTCTATCTGTAATCTTTCTACTGTAGGGTTAGGGTACAGATTAGTAGTTGTAGAATGGATGTTATTCTGAGAATATAGGATATCGTCTATTATGATATCGTCTATACAGAAATAGCCTGGCGTATTCATACCAAAAGCACCATTGTCACTAGAAGATAAGTTAAAGGTAAGACTGTCAGTCCTTAGAAATAATGATAAATCAATTTCCGTCCATTCATCTATAATATAATCAAGACTATTATCAGTAAACCTATAATCTGCCAAGTAGAAATCTAAGCTGTCTTGCTTTAATTGACCATTGGCATATGCCTTTATTGTAAGAAGGAAAAAGTCAGGATCATCACCCGATTCTCCTCCAAATTTCTTAGCGAAGCTATCTCCGTTAAGCATACTCAGATATGCGTATGTAGAATTGTTGATACTTATTTTTTGAGGAATTACATCTTCAGATATGAGCAAATAACTTTCTCCAGCAACAAATGTTGTTGCATAATGAGTGCTGCCATTAGCTCCTGATCCACTTATGCAAGAGTATTGATTAGTAAATCCTGCAGTCTCAGTATCTGTCATTGTTGATATCGACCATCCTGACCAAGATCCGTAAGTGTCCTCATAGCTGTTAGGCAAGAATATTCTATTTTCTGAAAAACCTCCAGAGAAATCACTCCCGTTCAAAAATGTATCGATCTCAAGATTGAATGACTCAAGATCAGTGGTCTCAACTTGAGTGATACCCAAAGTTGCCATTGATATAAGTAAGCATGTAATAAGTAAAGTTCTTTTCATGTGTTTATGTTTTTTTAAGCTGTGATTTTTATTAAATAATGAGATTTAATCATCCCCTTTTATGTCTAATTATTTATCACCGTCATGGACGGTTTTATATTTTGTAATTAATATTCAGATTATAATTGCGACCCATCATAGGTCGGCGTTCTATGATTCTATAATTGGTATTAGTGATATTATTGATGACTAAGGATAGGTTGATATGCTGCTGCCCTATAGTTACTGTGTAGTCTAAGCTGCTATTGATTAATGTATAGCCATTAAGTGTTTCTAAGGTGCCTACAGTCGTACTATTATATTGACCATTGATACTAAATCCTACTTTCTTGTAAGTACCTGTAATACCAGATGAGATCTGGTGTAGTGGTATGTAGAATAACTGGTCTCCTTGGTTTATTTTGGGGCTTGTTATAGCGACGAGATTTTCGGATACGGTATAGTTATGTGCTGCATTGATATCTAATGACCACTCGCCCAAGGATATTTCTTTTTGTAGATATAACTCTGTGCCATAACTTCTGACTTTAGATATATTAAATGGTGCAAAAAAGAAGCTGTTATCTACTGCACTCCATAGTATCCAGTCATTGATCAGTCTGTGGTAGAGATTTAATTTTATAAGTCCCGATTTGGATTTGTTGTAGCTCAGGTTGAGTTCTTGATTCCAGCCATGTTCGCTGAGCAGTTCTGTATTGCCGCCCGGTCTCCAGTATAACTCATTGAGAGTAGGGAATCTATACTCCCTGGAGACTTTAGCTTGGAGGCTGAGCTCTGTAGAGAGACGATGGTTGTAGATGATTGCAGGACTGAAGAATTCGTTATCGAGAGAGTTTCTTTCGTACCTCATAGTGAGGTCTACATATTGTAAGCCCCAGGTTTTCTTGAGACCACCAGTGATCGCATAGCTGCTCAGTGATTCTGTATCCTCATAAGATTCTGATTGGCCCTGTGTGTATATAGCTTCAGCATTTGACCTAATGATAACATCATGAGGCAGTACGATTGTGTATTTAGATTTATGTATTAATCGCTTGAATTGGTTATCGTTATAGATCAGAATCTGAGGATCATCATAGATGTTGTTTTCGTCAAAATAAGCCAACTGTGATTGTAATGAAGATCTGCTGTTATTCAATTCATAACTTAATCGAAATCGCTTTATCTGATCCTCCTGGCGAGCTTCGCTTCTATTCTGAGTCGTCGTGGGTGGTATCTCTCTTTCTGTATTTTGTAGCCATGATTGCAGCTTTATTTTTTGATTGGCTTTGATCTGATAAGATACCGATTGTAGCCATGCAGATGTATTGAACCGAGCATGGACATTCTGTCTCTCTTGACCTGATGTAAGCTGATAACTGAAGTCATTAGTAGATGCTGCGGTGTATAGATTAGTAGATGATTGCCACTTCTTATGCTTAAGTACTGACTTGATACCTGCTTGTCGGAGTCCGTAGCTACCCATACCTAAGTTAACGTCTAAGTCTAAAGTCTTATCAGTCAGACTACTATCATCTGATAAATCTATCACACCAGTTATGGCACCGTTGCCCAATGCAGCACTACTGCCACCTCTGGTGACGCTTAGTTGGTCAAATAATTGTGATGGTATAAGAGACAGATCAGAGAGTCCGAGCATCGGATTATTGATAGGTAGCTCATGCCATGTGATCAATGCCTGATTAGCTGTACCACCTCTTATTGATAGGGTAGAGGAACTGGCGGCACCATAGTTCTTGACGAATATATTAGCTTGCTGACTGAGAGCATTAGTGATATTAAGTGATCCTGATAGAGTATTGTCAGAAGCATCGATAGTCTCATGGGACAGATGGTCATAGCTGTCTATTATCTCTATCTCATGGATATAGATGGCAGTATCTTGTTGGCTATAAGATATGCTACCTGTAAGTAGAAGGATAGATGATAATATGTAATGGCCTACTCTGAT
>CALLAG010000375.1 GCA_938002705.1 uncultured Saprospiraceae bacterium
TTAGACTGCGTATCCCATTGGTTATCCCACGTAAGTGATGTGGGATCGAATGCTCTATTAGCGTAACCTACTAAGGCGCCGATAGTAATGGCATTTTTAGTATTCAGTACTCTTGTATAAGAACCTGAAAGATTGATATTAAGTAATCTTAGATTAGAGTCCCCTTGCTTGTCATAGTTAAAGAATCCTCCTACGCCAAAGAAACCTTTTTTGTTTCTTTTCGGGTATATCTTTCTATCATAACCAAAACTTGCCGTGAGGTAAGGTACTGGGACAGATCTACCTTGATCTCTGAATGATAAGGAAAATCTCTCATCACCATTGAATATTCCAGTCAAGGCAGGACTTACACTTAACGGAGCATTATAGAACTGACTATAATGCAGGTCTTGTGCAAGTATCTCCTTAGACGGAAAGAGAGAAAAAGCTAATACGGCAATCGCAAAGCTAATTCTGGTTACTATTATTCTGTAGGTTCTACACATTATAAATATATCTTATACATAAATCACTATTACCCAATAAGTTACTGAATATCAGCCTATTATATCTTTTCAAAGTACAAAAATCGTACTAAACTTATATTTCTATGAAAGCAAACTGAACATGCACATCAGAATCTTAAAGTTCGTAATTAGCTATACGACAACTACTATAATGATATGGTATTTTTAATATTAACTAATTAACAGATATGTATTATCTTATTAATCCATAGATTACGAGTACATATGTATACATATAATATACTTTGATATAAAGAAAAGGTTTCATAAATTGACGTTATGAAAAAGAAGATTGTCATACTATCAGGAGCAGGAATAAGCGCCGAAAGTGGTATCAACACATTCAGAGATGCTGATGGCCTATGGGAGGGTCATGACGTCATGGAGGTGGCTTCCCCTCAGGGCTGGAATCAGAACAAAAAACTGGTCAACCAGTTCTACAACGATAGGAGAAAACAGCTCTCAGAAGTAAGTCCTAATAGTGCTCACATAGATATTGCCGAATTAGAAAAAAATCACGATATCTACATAGTCACCCAGAATGTAGATGACCTACATGAAAGAGCTGGCAGTCAGAATGTACTGCATCTACACGGAGAATTACGCAAAGCAAGATCTACCGGTGATGATACACTGATCTACGAATGGGATCGTGACATCAATGAAGATGACGTTTGCGAAAAAGGGTACCCTTTAAGACCACATATCGTCTGGTTCGGAGAGCAGGTGCCAGCATTAGAAGCTGCAGTTGATATTATACAAGATGCAGATATCGCAGTCATCATAGGCACCTCACTCCAAGTCTACCCTGCCGCAGGTCTTATCAGCTATGCTCCGCTAGACTGTCAAGTGTATTATATTGATCCTAAGCCCTTTATCTCATATGAGCTGAAAAGAAGAGAACATACAGTAATTAAAGAAAAAGCCACTACGGGGATGAAGCTGTTTCTTTCTTATGTTAATAATTGAGGCCGTAAGCTTTAATTATTCTAAATTTGCTAAACCAATTGTAAGATATTCCGCCAAACCATTAGTAAAAATTAATCAAATTGTTCCTTATAGCATTACAGATATATCAATGGCTGGTCCCACTAATAGCCTTATTCTTTATCTATAGAGTTGTCAATCAATTCAGAAACAACAAACGATTACTTATAGGTACTATTCTCTGGGTAGGATTCTGGGTTATGGTGTCTATACTTGCTATCAAACCTGACTTTATATCTTCCAATCTTGCTAACTCGTTGGGATTTAAGAGTAATATCAACGCCGTAATTTTCGTAGCTCTCGGGTTCTTGTTCATAATGACTTACTACCAATCATCTATCATAGACCTACTAGAGAAGCAAATGACAGAACTCGTCAGGAAACTGGCCCTAGAAAAACAACGTGAGATAGATGACCTTAGGGAACAACTGATGGCTCAAGATCAAAAAATGAAAAAGGAACAGAAAGGCTCTATGGGTTCTATAAAGACACTCACTGAAGAATGAAAATCCTCTTCGTACTAGAGAATCACTACCCTAATATAGGTGGCGTAGAGACGCTATTCAAAAATCTTACGGAAGCTCTTGTACAACAAGAAATAAAAGTCACCGTCATCACTAACCAGTATGACAGATCTCTCAAAAGAAAAGAAAATATTAATGGCGTAGACATCGTAAGACTACCATTTATCAATAGATATTTATTCACTTTCTTAGCATTCATCCCACTTATATCTTATGCTCGTAAGTATGATCTCATACATACTACTTCCTATAACGCTGGTGTACCTGCATACATAGCAGGCTTACTTACCAGGACCAAAACCATCATTACATTCCACGAAGTATGGGATAAGTTATGGTTCAGGCTGCCTTATTCTAATAAGATAAGTCTCACCCTATTCTACCTCTTCGAGAAGTTTCTGTTATATCTACCATTTGCCCACTACATCGCCGTGTCAGAAAGCACTAAGATCAGTCTAATAGACGCAGGTATAAAAGAAAGTAAAATAACAAGAATATACAACGGAATCGACTACAGTCAATTTCAGAATACACAATCAATAGACAAAAAACCAAAGCCTTACACTTTCATCTATTTCGGCAGATTAGGGATATCTAAAGGCATTAACTTATTGCTTACAGCCGTCGACAAATTAAGTCATAGCAACAGCCAATTCTCAGTTAATCTTGTTATACCAAAAACACCTAAGGCATTCTATAAAACAATAATAAAAGAAATAGACGAATTAGACATCAAAGACCACATCAAGATATACAGTCACCTACCCTATACAGAATTACAACAACTGATAAGATCATCAGATGCAGCTATCATTCCGTCATACAGCGAAGGTTTTTGCTTCAGTGCCGTAGAAGCAATGGCTCTCGATATTCCGATCATACATTCTGGTCAGGGAGCACTATCTGAGGTCGTCAGTGGACCACAGCTAAGGATGGAAAAAATGAATGCTGAGTCTCTGAAATTGTGCATGGAAAAAGCGATAACTGGCAACTGGGATATACGACCTAAAAAAGAATTTCCACTATCAGAT
>CALLAG010000376.1 GCA_938002705.1 uncultured Saprospiraceae bacterium
TGTACTCTATAGTCCATGTATAAGAATCTGATGGCGCCTCTGTCCCCTTGAAAGTACCGTTCCACCCTCTTCCCATATTATTAGTTGTAAAGTTGCTGTCTGTATAGACCACAGACCCCCACCTATTATATATCTTGAATGAAGTAATAACGATATCTGGATCTCCGAATACATTGAGCAACTCATTAGACCCATTGCCATCAGGAGAAAATGCCTCTGGCACTTGGACATTCTTTAAATCATCAAAAGTGACATTTATAAAATCCTCTCCAAAGCACCCTTGGTCATCAGTCACCGTAAGAGTAACAGAGAATGAACTTGTAATATTCTCGATGAATGGATTAGGACAATCTAAGCAACTGAAAAATACATCCTGAGAAGCTGTAGACCAGTTATAGAATATATCACCCTGATTATTCTCTACCTGAGCACTTAATACTATCGATGTCTCGAAAAACACTGTCGTATCCATCCCCAGATCTACGATCAATTCTGGCCCTTCTGGTAGTGTAAAATCGATCGTCTGCTCACAATTATTAGCATCTATGACATAGGCTGTATAGTCACCACTAGGTAGACTTAAGAATGTACTGTCAAACTTAAAGTTAACATTATCCAGACTGAACTGAACAGGTTCTACAGCATCAGTAACACCGAGTCGTACAATCCCATCACTACCACCACTGCATGTTATATCCGTAATATCAAGTGCAATATCAATAGGATTCTCAGGCTGTAGGATTTCTGTCTCATCTATAAGCGTACAGCCATTTCTATCTGTCACAGTAACAGGATATGATCCTGCTGTAAGCATAGATAACGTATCACTAAGTGAGCCCATATCCCAGTTAATAAGATAATCAGGACGTCCACCTTCTATCGTAATGATACTCTCTCCTGTATTATCTCCGAAGCACATAATCACAGTATTCTCAAAAGTAGCTTGTAAGCTATCAGGTTCTGACAGAATAAGCTCATTACTGGATGTACAACCATTAGCATCAGTAACTGTAACTGAATATACGCCCTGAGATAATGAGCCAGCAATACTGTCATTACTCATAGTTACATTAGATGACCAGTCGTATAAGAAGGGCTCGAAGCCTCCTACAGGAATCGCTTCTACTATACCGTCAGTTCCATTATGACATGATATGAATTTTACGGGCAGCATTACGACGTCTATAACATCACTTATCTCTATCTGCAACTCGAATATCTGACTACAATTAGGATCATCAGATTCTGTTATTGTCAGCTGGTAATCACCGACACAGAGATCACTTATAATAGAGTCAGATGATGTGAAGCTATCGGGGCCAGTCCAGTTATAGGAGAAGTCTCCACTACCTCCTGATGGTGATAATACTATCTGGCCATCACACTCACCTAAGCAACTCACATTAGTCAACTCAGGATTAGCCTCTATGATAGGTGCATCATTGACATTAAAGCATCTTATGGCTGCACAGTCATTAGAATCAGTCACTGTCACACAATAATTACCTGACCTCAGGTTATTTAATTCTGAACTGGTCGTACCATTGAACCATACGAGAGTATAAGGAGAACCTTTGCCACCCTCTATTCTTATATCTATAGAACCATCACTGCCACCAAAACAGCTGGTGGTCTCGATCTCAGGGATAATGATTATCTCTGGAGGAGAATCTACGAATACGGGCTCTATCACCTCACAGCCTTCCTGATCAGTTATCGTCACGAAGTTATCTCCTGCATGCAGCATATCTGCTGATGATAGAGTCTGCCCGTTCTCCCAATTGTATATGTATGGAGCTATTCCTTGCGTAGCTATCACCATACCTGTAGCCGTCGTATCTGTATAGCAGTCTAACCGAGAAGCAGAAGAACTTACCTCGAAGCCTTCTCTTTGTATCACTTCTGAGCTATCTATGATCACACAGCCATTAGCATCTTCTATCTCGTAGAATATTGTGCCTGGCCGCAATCCAGTGATCGTATCAGCTACCGTATCATCATTCCATGTGACTTGGTATGGTGCTAATCCACCAGAGATATTAATATTGGCTGATCCATCAAGAATTCCTAAGCAATCTACAGTATCTATCAGGTTAAATGAATAAGAGATAGGTTCTGGATTTATAAGTTGATACGAAGCAAAATTAGTACACCCTTCATTATCCGTAACGGTTACTGTATATATGCCATCACTTAATCCTACTAATATACTGTCTGTAGTAATGTCATGTGACCACTCAAACTGGTGTGGAGGGTTATTACTATTCACTACAAGTGCAATCATACCGTCAGCTGCATCTGTACACGTTATATGCTTGATAGAATCTATAATCTCTACTGGTGGTGGATCATCTACCCTGATGGTATCTAAAGCGACGCAGCCCTCTGCATCTATGACTCTCAGGTAAGTATCCCCTTGGGGTAGACTTGAGAATATGCCCGTCTGATTTTCATCGGTGAATATATCTTTGTATATCCTGTAGGTCAGTGGCTGATCATCATCTGTGGCTATAACCTCTACAGGACTGCCTCCCTGTGTATCACAAGATGGCTGTGAGATAATGATGTCTTCTATTACGGGTGCTGTATCATCACATGGCAGTGACTTGCAGACTAAGGTATCATTGACACCAAGACAGAAACCATTAGGTACACTTGATTGTGCATTGACACCTCTGAATATAATCTGTATCTCTTCTTCTGGCGCTAATCCTTCTATTACAACCTCATTGGCCGTAGGCGAAGGTGTCACCTTATAACCTCGGAACAGGAGGTCTACATCTGTCCTTATCCAGGGAAAAGTCTCATTGATTCTGAACTGATAAGCACTGACATTAGGCATATCATTCCAAGTTATTAGTATCTCACTCGGCGACAATGCCTCACATGTCACTTCTGGTTTTTCTACTTCAGGTATGACCTCTACCCATACAGAATCCAGACTGCTACAACTGTAACTATCTGATAGTGTGAGGTAATAGTATTGAGATGAATCACGCCTGGCCACTGTAGTCGGGCAGAAAGGACAGTTAAGCCCTTGTGTAGGTGACCATAGATACTTTATCTCATAAGTTGCATTAAACTTGATAGACCATGACAATAACTCTCCATCAAATTCTCCGCTGTCATCTATGACTATAAGATTATAAGTACCATTAGATTCAGAGACTATCGGTGATAACCAGCCACCCCATGTGCCTTCTGGGAGATAGCTGCCAGTGTAAGTGGGATTAGCCATATCCATAGGCCCCTCTATTGGGTCACCACCATTGACAAGATTACTGGTTCTTATCGTGAAGCATGTATTAAGAAAAGTGTCTTGCTGAGCATCATTGTCTTCTCTGAGTCCATTATCCGTAGATAACTCTAAGTACTGACCACTCGGAGCACTCAGGAATATGTCCAGATCATTAAGCCGGGTATGCGTCAGTGTATCTATGCAGACTTCTGCGATCATCTTGGGGCTCAGAAATTCTTGAGGCAAATTGCTGACCTCTATAGGTGACATCACTGCGACGTCTAAGCCGGAGATAGTATAGTTATCATCATTTCTGAATGTAGGCGGATCTGTGATATTGACCTTATCATCTATCATGGTCTCTAACCTGATAGGATTCTGAAAACATGTAAATACAGTATCTGGTAACTCTACAAAATTAAGACTGTTGTCAAATATGGGCACGATAAGCGTATCGACATTACATATGTCTCTTCTTATTTTTATGTAAATAAATTCTGTGTCCTCGTCCTCAGAATCACTTATAGGCATCAGATTAATAGTCGTAGAAGACTGACCTGCTGGAATGAATAGATCATCCATAACAAGTTCAAAATCAACATTAGGCAATGCAATATTACCTAGACTGGGGTCTGTCAGAATCTCTATTTCTATTGGAAAATCTGCTGAGGCGATCTTTGGTAATGATATATTAATCTGGCCTGGCAGACATCCTTCTGATATACCACCATCAAGGCCTGGGTTATCTACATTAATATCCAGCGATCCTGTACTGAAACTTTTCTCTTCTAAGAATACCGCTGAGTCTATCTCTCCTTCTCTCCCATCTCCTATGGCTATCTTAATCGTATAAGTCTCACATGGGACGACTATGGCTTCTGCTATGAATACATCAAGATATCCATTAAATACGGGATAAGAATTAGCTGGTGTGTCATTATAATATTCTGAATACTCAAGTATGCATCTATCGGGATTACCTATATTAGGAACGATACCATTATTGACATTATTGATAGTTACTGGAAGGTCCAGGAAAGAAGATGGATTATCCGGATCTGGAATAAGCGCAATATTATCAAAATTATAATCTGGTCCATTGGGATTAGTCCCTTTTATAAAAAAACCAAAGGCATCATTAGAACTACTGCACTGGAACTGTGGATACTCTTCTGATGCAAATACATATCTGAAGCGCAAAGTATCACTGGTAGGAACAAACTCTATAGTGTATCTGGCGACATCTTTGACGTCAATACCAGCGAGCTCTTCTAACTGCTCATCTACTATACCACTCTGAGCCGTATCTCCATCTGCTAATTCTAAAGAGACATCATTGATATCATCTACAGATCCTGTGGACAATACGATCCCACGGCCTAATCCTATGAATGGTCTTGCATTATTGAACACCCCTACGGCATCGTCTGTACCTTCATATGAGATATTAATGATCTCTACCCCATTACCTAAGAATATATTCTCGATGATGTTCTCTGGTGTAAATGGTGGCGTACTGCTGGACTCTACAGATATCTGGCCATAGGTACCTACGGTCATTATAAGCATGAATAAGAGCGATATGATAAGAGTTCTCAGCGTCATAAGAGCTTACTATACTGTAACGTAATTTCAGTTAGGTTATTTAAACGATATTAATGTGGAAATAAATCTACAGATCAAGCGAAAACTAAACGAATCGGGCTTAAAAATACTCATTCTCTTATCGTTTAACAAATAGGATTCGTCTAATTTATAATGATTGGCGTTGGTAAAAACACTATTTTTATTACTTAGCTGTATCAATTATCACACTCTCATACAACCATAAGCCCCATTAAACGTATTATCAATAAGTATAATCTGTATCTTTCAGTCATAATCGAATACAATGAAGCAGTTTTTTAAGTTTTTATTGGCCTCTTGCCTTGGTACATTCTTAGCATTAGGCTTACTTATATTTGTAACAATAATGGTAGGTAGTGCTTTCTCTAAGAAAGATACCAGTGTAGCCTCTGGATCTGTCCTCTTATTAGAATTAGACAACATTATACCTGAGAAAACTGGTAATGTCAATCAAGGCAACTTCTCATTCCAATCAGAGAAAGCTATCGGCGTATTCCGTATCAGAGATCTCATCGAGAAAGCTCAGAGCGATAAGAACGTCAAAGGAATTGTATACAAAGCTCCGGCTGCCGGCGGTGCAGGCTTAGTGACTAATGCCATAATCAGAGATGCTATCCAAGAATTCCGAGATTCAACAGATAAGTTCGTCTATGCATATGGGGATTTCTACTCTAACTCCAGCTACCTACTCGCCTCAGCAGCAGATTCTATATTCTCTAATCCTAATGGATCAGTAGATATCAATGGTTATGGTGCTATGATTCCATTCATGAAAGAAGGTCTGGATAAGTTAGGTGTCAAGATGAATGTCTTCTACGCTGGTAACTTCAAAAGTGCCACAGAACCCTTCCGTAGAAACGATATGAGCCCTGCGAATAAGCTACAGACAAGAGAATATCTCACTGGATACTATAATGAATTCTTAGAAGATGTATCACTCTCAAGAGGTACTTCGCCAGCTAAGATGAAAGAAGTCATTAACCAATTCGACTTCGATAATATAGACAAGTGTATAGAGAACAATATCATAGATGGAAAGGCCTACTGGTACGAGTTCGAAGATATGGTAAGAGCTAAGCTCGATATCGCAGAAGGCAAAGACATCAATTATATATCTCTATCGGAATATGATTCTAAAAAGTACATCAGCAAAGGCAGCTCTAAAAATGAAATCGCCGTCGTCTATGCTGAAGGAGAAATCCAATATGACAATGAAGATAAAGGCGTCGTAAGTGAAGTAAAATATCACGAGATATTCGATAAACTCCGAAGATCCAAAAACTTAAAAGCTGTCGTCCTAAGAGTCAACTCGCCAGGAGGAAGTGCATTCTCCTCTGATGCGATATGGAAGGAGATGAAAGAGCTGCAAGCTAAAGGTATCCCTGTAATAGCTTCATTCGGTAACTATGCCGCTTCTGGTGGCTACTATATAGCTGCTTCTGCAGACAAGATCATAGCAGATCCGTATACCCTCACAGGGTCTATAGGTGTCTTCTCTATGCTTCCTAACATGACAGAACTTATGAACGATAAGCTCGGTATCAATTTCGATACAGTACAGACAAGCCCTCATGCAATAGCTCTATCACCATTCTTTGATGTAAGCGAAGATGAAGCGACGATGATGCAGAAATTTACTGATGATATGTATCAGAAGTTTTTAAGCAGAGTTGCGGATGGTAGAGACATGACGATAGATGAAGTCCATGAAGTAGCTCAAGGACGTGTATGGACAGGCCGTAAGGCAGTAGAGCTGGGCCTCGTGGATGAACTCGGCGGTATGGAACGTGCACTCGAGATCGCAGCAGAGATGGCAGACCTCGGCACCGACTACAAAGTCAAAGAATATCCTAATATCAAAAAAGAAGTATGGGAAGAACTCCTCACAGAAATGATGAAAGGACAGTCGGCTCAGATATCCCTCACAGGTCCTGAGAAGGAACTATGGAATAAGTATCAGGAGGTTAGAAGTATCATGCAGTATCGTGAGCCGATGGCGAGGTTGCCTTTTGTTATGGAGACGAGGTAGGTTTTTATAAAAATATGTGGTAGCATATTCTTAAAAAAATAGGTTTTATTTGTTAAAAGGGATTCCACCCTGTTCCTAACAACCTGTGGTCGTAGACGAAACCAAAGTTCGGCTTGACGCCAAAATCTAATAAAACTTTTAACGATACTGTACTCCGGTCAGGAGACCGAGACATAGGTAAGTAAACGACTGACAGTCGTCACCAACAGACGAGATTGAACTGTGTAGAAAAAGAATAATAGCTAATTAAAAATTTAGGACTTCAGAAACATAGGCTTCAACCTAATACTATTAAGCTCCATACTCAGCCCTGTTCGTTACGACCTGTGGTCGTATACGAAACCTAAGTTTCAGCTTGCAGCCGATATCTAAAAATTTTCTATCCATTTTGTACTGCGGTCAGAATACCTAAGCCAGCAAACGGTTGTAAGTCATCACCAACAGAGCATTCTAATCTAGTTGTTTTGAATAATAAATAACTAATTTTAAGCTCACCGCTTTGAAAACGTAAAATTCAAAGTAAGGTCCAGCAAAACAATCATATAATGAATTTTGAATACTCGGATAAGTCATTAAAGCTTCAGGAAAAGCTATCTGCATTTATGCAAGCTCACATCTATCCATTGGAGCAAGAACACGCCCAATTTGTAGAAGCTAATCCATGGACTAATCCACCCTACTTAGAAAAGCTTAAAGTCAAAGCCAAAAAAGAAGGATTATGGAATCTCTTCTTACCGATCACATATCAAAAACATAGCCCAGGATTAACGAATCTTGAGTATGCTCCATTAGCAGAGATAATGGGTAGAGTGATATGGGCATCTGAGATATTTAATTGCTCAGCACCTGATACGGGCAACATGGAAGTCCTTGCTAAGTATGGTAGCCCTGAGCAACAAGCTCAATGGCTCACTCCTCTTATGAATGGAGAGATACGATCCTCATTCCTTATGACAGAACCACAAGTTGCTTCTTCTGATGCGACTAACATAGAAACAAGTATAGTGAGAGACGGAGATGATTATATTATAAATGGTACTAAGTGGTGGTCATCAGGAGCTATGAATCCATCTACCAAAATGTACATCGTCATGGGTAAGACCAATCCCGATGCAGATCGCCACAATCAGCAGAGTATGATTATCATACCTACAGATACAGAAGGTGTCACTATCAAGAGGCCACTAAAGGTCTTCGGATCTTATGATTCTCCTGAAGGTCATGCAGAGATCATATTAGATAATGTCCGAGTTCCTGCCACCAACCTCATCCAGAATGAAGGTGACGGATTCCGTATAGCTCAAGGTAGGCTGGGACCAGGAAGAATACACCACTGTATGAGACTCATAGGCGGTGCACAGAGAGCTCTAGAGATGATGTGCCAGCGTGTAACAGAAAGAACAACATTCGGCAAAGAGCTATCTACATATAGTAGCATAAGACAAGATATCGCTTTAAGCAAATGTGAAATAGAACAAGCCAGGCTACTCACTCTTGCGGCTGCTGACAAAATAGATAAAGGCGGTATCAAAGCAGCAAAAGACCTTATCGCGATGATAAAGATCGTCGTACCCAGCATGACATGCACTGTGGTAGATAGAGCTATGCAAGCCTATGGTGGTATGGGCTTCTGTCAAGATACGCCACTTGCCGGATTCTGGATGTATGGCAGGTTCCTCCGTATGGCCGATGGACCTGATGAAGTACATATGTATCAGTTGGGGAAGAATGTGGTTAGAAGGTATTCAAAAATTGAAAAGCAAGAAAAATATTTATAAATTTTAAAATAGTGTAAAATCGTAACAATCTCAAATGAAGCTCTCAGAAGAAAAAATATTGATCAATAAAATAGTCCTGATTGTAGACAAAACTAAGAATCAAGTTACCTCATATGCGAATATCTTATTAACAACACTATTTTGGCAGATTGGACATGCTATCAAAACCAGTACTCTTAATAATCAAAGAGCTAATTATGGAAAAAAATTGTAGTTTCAGTGTCACGAATATTAGTAGAGAAAAGAGCAAGTAATAGATGACCAACCCAGTATCAACATACATTATCAAAAGGCACGACTCTACAAAGGACCAATCCCTCAGGCCCTATAGTGCAGCTGACGAGTACCTCTTACAAGAATATCACAGAATAATCAAGGAGCCTGTCCCTACTGCTATTTACCACGATAGGTTCGGATATCTGAGTTGTCATATGCACGCAACTAAGCCTACAGTTGTCGTAACTAATAGAAGTCAAGAAAAAGCAATTAGCTCAAATCTCAAAACCAACAATCTTCCTTCTGCAATATTCTCTAATCCACTTACTACTGTAGATGAGGAATTAGACTTTGCCCTGATTAAGATTCCTAAATCTTTAGCGTTATTTGAGTTGTTCCTTCAGCATATCACTCACAATTCTACTAAGGGTATCACGGTCGTTTGTGCTTTTATGACACGACACTTTAGTCCTAAGCTTATAGAGATTGCAGCAAGATATTTTGAAGGCGTAGAACAAAGTAGAGCTGTCAAAAAAGCTCGCTTAATGACATTGACGAAAAAGAAAGAGGTCGCTATAGTAGAACCTATAGACACCGTAGAGTATAATGGCCAGACTTACAATCAATACTGGGGAGTGTTCTCTGCTAAGCATATAGATTATGCTACACAGTACTTCATAGTAAACTTAGAATTAAAACCAGATTATAAAACCATCTTAGACTTAGCATCAGGCAATGGCGTTATCGCAAAGGAAATATCACTGCGACAACCAGAATCCGAGATACACCTGATGGATGACTTCTACCTCGCTGTAGAATCTGCTAAGCTGAATATAAAAGGCGAACGCATACATCATCACTATGATAATGATCTATCAAAGTTTGGCGATGGTACTTTTGACTTAATCGTAACTAATCCACCTTTCCATGTAGAATATGAGATCAGCATAGATATTCCGATTCAGCTTTTCAGAGAAAGCCATAGGTGCCTGAAAGTTAATGGCAGTCTACAAATCGTTGCTAATAAACATCTCAATTATATGACACATCTGAAGTCTATATTCTCAAGGGTAGAGATTCTTAGTGAGAATGATAAGTTTGTTATATATCGTTGTAGAAAGGCTGATTGGTAATAAATAACCATAATATTTTTAAAATACTAACAATGCCTACAAACAACATCGTTTTCATAGCCCAAAGCTTAGACGGATATATCGCTGGTAAGAATGGTGAGATAGATTGGTTAGAGACTATTCCCAATCCCAATCAAGAGGATATGGGATACAACAAACTGATGGAAGAAATAGATGCCATCGTCATGGGGAGGAAAACTTACGAAACTGTTTTGGGGTTCGGAATTGATTGGCCGTACACAAAGCCCGTGTTTGTATTAAGCAACTCCATTAAATCTGTTCCTGAAGAATTGCATAGGAAGGTATATCTATCAAGTGGAAGCCCTCAGGAAGTTCTTCGTGAGATACATGCTGAGGGATATCACAATTTATACATTGACGGAGGGACTACAATCCAGAACTTCCTCAGAGAAGATCTTATAGATGAATTAAGAATTACGACGATTCCGATATTGTTAGGCGGAGGATTCTCACTGTTTGGTGAGTTAGCTAAGCCAATGAAATTTGAGCATATAAGGTCAGAGTTGTACCTCAATCATGTTGTCCAGAATTGCTATAAGAGGCATAGATACTAGGTCAGTTATCCTCCATTAAATCATTGCCCGCCTTTATATCTTGATCAACCCTGGACTGCCCTACTATATGATTTAAGCCATATCAATATAAGTCGATCCTTTGATGATATTCCTTGAGATAACTAATCTCTGTATCTCAGAAGTCCCTTCATAGATCTGAGTGATCTTAGCATCACGCATGAGTCTTTCTACGTGGTATTCCTTGACATATCCATAACCACCATGCACCTGCACCGCTTCTACTGTTGCTTTCATAGCTACTTCTGAGGCGAATAACTTAGCCATAGCTGCTGCTTGTGCATATTCTCTACCCTGATCCTTGAGCCATGCAGCTCTATAGACTAACATACGAGTCGCTTCTATTTCCATAGCCATATCTGCCAGTTTGAAGGCGATAGCTTGATGATTATTGATAGGCTTACCAAATGCTCTTCTCTGATGAGAATAGTCTAAGGCTAACTCATAAGCCCCACATGCGATACCTAAGGCTTGTGCCGCGATACCTATCCTACCCCCATCTAAAGTCTGCATAGCATACTTGAACCCAAAACCTTCAGGGCCTAATCTATTGCCTTTAGGTACTTTGACATCTTGGAACATCACTGATGATGTATCTGATGATCTTATACCTAATTTATCTTCTTTGACTCCTGTCGTTACACCATCTGCTGTTGCATCCACTACAAATGCATTGATGCCTTTATGCCTTATCTCTGGATTAGTCTGTGCTATCACAACATATGCACCTGCTTTCTTTCCGTTAGTGATCCAGTTCTTGGTACCATTGATGAGATAATGATCTCCTTTATCTATAGCTGAGGTTTGCTGACTTGTTGCATCACTTCCTGCCTCAGGTTCTGATAAGCAGAAGGCACCTATCATTTCTCCAGTTGTCATCTTAGGAAGATACTTTTGCTTAAGCTCTTCTTCTCCATACTTTTCTATACCCCATAGTGCCAATGAATTATGTGCTGACATGATAACCGAAGTCGATGCATCTACTTTGGACAATTCCTCTATGGCAATAGCATATGACAGCGTATCCATACCTGCGCCGCCATACTTCTCATCTGTCATAAGTCCCATAAAGCCTAAGTCCCCCATCTGAGCTATAAATTCTGTGGGGTGGACCATGTCTCTATCTCTTTCTATGACACCTTCCTTAAGTACATTCTGAGCAAAATCTCTTGCTGCACTCTGTATCATTAACTGTTCTTCACTTAGTGTAAAATCCATATTACTTAGTACCTTTTATATTTTTTTCAATTGTTCTTTTCTACAAATACTTTAAACTGATCCATCCATTTCTGAGTTTGCTTTCGGAACATGCCAGGCATGATCTTACTCATCATTTTCATTATTATAGAATCCATTCTTGTATATTCTATCTCAGCTATCCACCTTGATGATTCACTATCTATAAGCTCAAATCTATTAGACATTGTATTAGACCCTTCCTTGAAATCATACCTGCCATTGAATTCTCGAGGCAAATCATTCTTAAGTATCGTCTCTGTCAGAATCATATCTCGCTTCCCTATCTTATAGACCATCTTAGATTGTGCACCTACATGTCCTTGTACGCCACTTATATGCTCAAAACTTACAAATCCATCTTGCCAGTGCTTAAGATTCTCTGATGAGTCAAATGCTTCTACGACCTTTTCTAAGGGAGCATTAACTTCAACTTGACATATAAACTTCATAAAAGATCAATAGTTCGTTATCCTTAGATGATGTTATTGCTGATTAATATCTCTTCCATCTCCTCTTGTATTTCTCTTGCTTTGAGCTGTGCTTGTGCTGCGAAGTCTTCTTGATCACTCGCGTATATTATTGACCTTGAGGAATTGACTATTAAGCCTACGTGATCATTGATACCAGCTCTACATACTTCTTGCAGATTGCCACCTTGTGCTCCTATTCCTGGCACGAGAAAGAAGTGATCTGGTACTATTTTTCTGATGTTGTGGATATAGTCAGACTTGGTCGCTCCTATGACGAACATAATATTGTCTGTATGACCATAAGTTGCTGCTGTAGCTAGTACTTCTTCATATAGATACTTCTCGCTTTCAAGTTTTTGTTGTTGGAAGTCGAAGCTACCTTCATTAGATGTCAGTCCTAGTATAATCACCCACTTATTCTTATACTCTAAGAATGGCTTGACAGAATCGCTTCCCATATATGGCGCTACTGTGAGAGCATCTACATTGTAGTATTCAAAGAAGCTTTTGGCGTAAAGCCTCGAAGTATTTCCTATATCACCTCGCTTAGCGTCAGCTATGATCATGATATCCTCTGGGATATACTGCACCGTTTTATGAAAGGACTCCATCCCATGAGGACCTAAAGCCTCATAGAATGCTGTATTAGGCTTATAAGCTATAGCGAGATCTTTAGTCGCATCTATAATCGCTTTATTAAACTCGAATATGGGATCCTCTAACTTAAGCAGGTGCTTAGGAATACGATTAATATCGGTATCAAGCCCTACGCAGAGGAATGATTTCTTACATTTAATTTGATCTAAAAGGAATGCTCTGTTCATGCGACGATACCATTCACGGCTTCTACACCTGTTACTGACGGATACTTGGACTTGATAGTCTGTTCTACTCCTGCACGCATAGTCATTGCTGACATACTACAGTTCTCACAGTTACCCATCCACTTAATTTTGACTTTCATATCATCTGTGACATCGACCACCTCTATGTTGCCACCATCTACAGCGAGATGAGGTCTTATCTCATTGAGTATGAGGTCTATATCTTTTATAAGCGTTGTTCTTTCTTCAGATGACATAGTGTAAAAGTATAAATTTAAAGTATCAAAATTGCTATAACCTAAGCACTTTGGACATTCATAGCTACTGTTCTTGTCGGTGGTAGGACTTCGTTACGTACATGTACCTGCTGTGCTGTCTTTTTGGCTAATTCCATATAGTACTCTCGTGCAGGATGCGACTCATCTAATACGATAGGCTTCCCTGTATCTCCGGCCACTCGTATATCCGTCACTAATGGCAACTGAGCGAGAAGGACACCTTTACATAATTTAGTTAATTCCTTACCGCCACCTTCACCGAATATCTTATACTTCTTATCTGGCATATCATGTGGCGTAAACCATGACATATTCTCTACCACACCGATCACAGGGACATTAATGTGTTCTAACCTGAACATATTCATGGCTTTGACAGCATCAGATACAGCTACTTCTTGTGGCGTTGTCACCATAATAGCACATGTCAATGGTACCGTCTGTACAAGCGTCAGTTGTATATCACCGGTCCCTGGAGGTAGATCGATAATGAGATAATCTAACTCTGGCCATATCACTTCATTGAGAAATTGCTTGATAATACCGCCGAGTCTTGGACCTCTAAGTACCACAGCCTGTTCGGCATCTACGATGTTACCTATAGAGATCGTATGTATCCCATACTTTTCTATGGGCAATATCCTATGCCTACCGTATAGAGGCTTGATCACTGGTTTCTCCGCTTTGATATCAAGCATCGTAGGTATCGACGGACCATATAGATCTGCATCTATGAGGCCGACTTTAGCACCTAATGCTTTAAGGCCCAATGCCAGATTAGTAGACACGGTAGACTTTCCTACTCCGCCCTTGCCAGATGCGACGGCGATTATATTCTTGATATGTGAGAGCGGACGCTCGCCCGTACTCTGATTCACAAATTCTACATCTAATGCAGCATTAGGATATTTGCTTGCGATAGCTTCATTAATCTTCTCATGCAGCTGAAACTTGTCTACATCCTTAGCTCCAGAAGAACTCACTGTAAAAGATACATTATTGTCTTTTACGACGAGTTTTTGGACCATCTTCTTAGATATAATATCTATTCCTGATTGTGGATCTATGACAGTACGTAATAATTGGACGATTTGGTTGTTATCTATCATTATATGATTAACATTAAGAATGGCTGTATGTTCTTGCGGCCCCAAATATAAAGGAATACGAACATATTAAAAGCTATAAGCGCCTATATCTTGGTCTATTTGTAGCTATATATTATGTAATTTTGCATCTCAGAATCACAAGTGAGATATGGAGGTATATCATAATCTGGAAGCATTGCCAGATTTAGAAAAATCAGTAATTACAATAGGATCGTTTGATGGCATACATATCGGACATCAGAAAATCATAGATAGACTTGTCAATCTATCGGATGAGCACAACGTGCCTAATGTAGTTATTACATTCGATCCACATCCAAGATCTATAGTCTATCCAAAGGATGAGAGTCTCAGACTGTTGTCCTCTTTAGAAGAGAAAATCGACCTTTTTGAAAAATATGGTGTGGATCATCTCGTCATAGTCCCGTTTACTATAGAGTTCTCACAGATCTCTGCTCAGGAGTATATTGAGAAGTTTCTTATCCAGAATTTTAAGCCCTCATATATCGTGATAGGCTATGACCATAGATTTGGGCTTAATCGTACTGGTGATCTTAATCTTCTTAAGCTCAACCAATCTAAGTACAACTATGATATCTTAGAGATCTCCAAGCAGGAAATAGACGAGATTACTATCAGCTCTACTAAGATAAGAGAAGCCCTCATAGGCGGTGATCTTGAGACAGCTAATACACTACTGAATCACCCATATCAAGTATCTGGCAAAGTCGTCAGCGGTCGAAAACTCGGTACAGAAATAGGATTCCCTACTGCTAATATAAGACCCGAGAATCCCAAGAAAATAATCCCTAAAGATGGCATCTATACTTGTCAGGTTATCCATAACAAAGTAAGCTACAATGGCATGCTATACATAGGAGATGTACCGACGATAGGGACTGATAATGCCAAGACAATCGAGGTCAATATATTTGACTTTGATACAGACATATATGATGAGAGAGTAAGCATACATGTACTACACTACCTCAGAGATGATAAGAAATTTGATGGTATAGAAGCACTTAAGCAACAGCTACAATTAGACAGAGAAGCAAGTCTTAAGTTCTTCGACACCTTAGGACATCAGAACAAAGCAGAGGCGACTGTAGCTATACTTAATTATAATACTGTATCTTACTTAGAAGACTTTCTTCCTTCCGTAAGTCATAGTAGCTCTTCAGAATTTGATGTTGTAGTTATAGACAATGCGAGTACTGATAAGTCTGTAGACTACTTACAAGAATGGCATCCAGAAATAAAGGTCATTCCATTATCCAAAAATTATGGTTTTGCTGGCGGATACAATAGAGGCCTCTCTAATATCAAAACACCCTACATCGTATTACTCAATTCTGATGTCAAAGTAACAGAGAATTGGCTGGATCCATTAATTAATTATCTGAATAAAAATCCTGATACAGCAGCTGTCATGCCTAAGATAAGATCATATGCAGATCAGCAATCATTCGAGTATGCGGGTGCATCTGGTGGTTATATGGACTATCTCGCCTACCCTTTCTGTAGAGGAAGGATATTTGATTCTGTAGAAGAAGATAGAGGACAGTATGATACTGTAGAAGATATATTCTGGGCAAGCGGTGCAGCATGTGTTATAAGAACAGATGTCTTCGATGCTCTCGGAGGATTTGACGTAGACTACTTTGCTCATCAAGAAGAGATTGATCTATGCTGGCGTATATTAAGATCAGGTTATAAAATAAAAGCCATCCCATCTTCTATTGTATATCACGTCGGTGGTGGATCACTGGATTATTCCAGCCCATATAAAGTCTATCTTAATTTCAGAAATAACTTATACACATTATTCAAGAATGATACAGCGTTTAA
>CALLAG010000377.1 GCA_938002705.1 uncultured Saprospiraceae bacterium
GTAAGATCCAATTGTACAGGTACTGCTAGGTCATTACAAGATTGTCCTTGACTATTAGCTATGATGAATACTTGGGTTGTTGTGTTGGGCACCATAGATAATGGCCCCATAGTAGCAGCTGCATCTAAGAAGTAGCCTTGGAAAGTACTGACAGGCATTACATCCGCTATAGTTCCTACGGGAGGAAGTGAGTACATCTCGTCACTACAATCTACAATAGGATCTACATTAACTGACACAAATGGTTGTATATCGAAATCTATTCCGAAACATACAAAGTCTGAATAACATGTCCCGTCATATGTGGCAGCACATACCATATTACTATTAAATGCATAATTAGTAGGATCTGTTATCTCATCATCAAAATCTGGAGATGTGAAGTAGATGACATCGAGAGATGGATCTCCACCATTAATGGTAGCATCTGTCTGAGTGAGATTTATGGTTCCGTTAGCTTGAGTACAGTATTCGTCCTCTAATGGGTCTACAACTGGTGGTTGCGGAGCTAAATCTATAGTAACTGCCCCACCATTTATCATTCCAATACAGCCAGTATCATCCTCTATATTATCTATATCTATTGTTAATGGAAACGCAGCAGGTGGCATCGTAATTACGATAGGATCTTGACTTGCATCTGCTGAAGGAAAGGCTCCCTCTTCTACACATATTCTAAAAGCTTGATTAAAGTCATTAACTGGTATAAAGAAAGGAAAAGGGATGCTGCCATTATTGATAGTAAATGATACATCGTAACTACCTGATCCTCCTGATATTCCCATAATAATATCACTGGTATTGTCTGTGCAATTATTTATACAAGTTGTCCCTCCGCCACTTAATTCTGCTGTAAATGCTGCTGCTGCACTGATGCTTTCTTGTACAGAAGCTGTGCATGCATTATTATCTGAGGTTGTAAGTGTGTAAGTCTCTCCATCTTCGGCATTAGCTGCATCAGTAAATGGATCATTGACATTACTTATAGTACCTGCGCCGTCATTAGTCCAAGCCCATGTATCTACATCTGCACTGTTGCCAGCCATGCCATCTAAGATAAGGTTCTGGCCTGCACAGATCGGTGAACTTGTAGACATCTCAGGGACAGCTTCCCAGCATATGATTGTTACATTAGAGAATGTATTCGTCTCTTCAGTGGTATTATTCTGATTTCTGATAGCTATAGAAGCCGTAGTAGCGCCGTCAGTACATATAGGTCCGAATGAGTATGTCCCGAATTGATTAAGATTAGCAGCAGTGCCTATTGTTTCTGTATCTACAGATGTGCCATCTAATTGTGCCTCTATATTCATAAAGTCCCAACAATTATCACATCCAGGTGCTTGCGGATCTTGTGGGTCGCCAGGGCATGTCGGTGCTATACACTCCAGATTATGATCCATATCATCGAGTCCCACCCACGGTAGTGAGAAGTTGTATACTACTTCGTAGATTATAGAAGAACAATCTTCCACATTAAGTGGGTAAGCATCATCTACAAATCCATCAATATCTGTGTAGGAAATAGGCCCAGCTTCAAGAATAATAGGTGTCTGAGCACATAGAAATACTATGCCTACAAGGGTGGCAATACTAGAAAGGTAACATCTCATTATAACAGGTCTTATATAAATATGTCGCAAAGGTATAGTAGTTTATATTATGATGCTATGACAAGATAATGAAATAGAGCTATGGTAAAGGTCCTTACAGAGTAAATTAAATATTAAATTTGTGACATATATCAATAAAATTATACAATGGCGCAAAAGTTAAGTGAGCAAGAAATAGTCAGACGTGATAACTTACAGAAGATCATAGACTTAAATATTAACCCTTATCCTAATGAAACATTCCCTGTAAGTCACAGTTCTAAGGAGATCCATGATGGGTATAAGGATAATGAGGATGATTTTAAGGAGATTACTTTTGCTGGAAGACTTATGAGTCGTAGGATCATGGGCAAAGCGTCATTCGCAGAGCTGCAGGATAGTGCCGGTAGAATGCAGATATATGTCAGTCGTGACGATATCTGCCCGGGAGAGAATAAGGATATGTACAACAAAGTCTTCAAGAAGCTCATAGATCTTGGAGATATAATTGGTATCAAGGGTTATGCATTTACGACTCAGACGGGTACGCTTTCTATCCATGTTACAGATCTAAGAATACTAAGTAAGTCTGTCAAGCCCCTGCCTATCGTCAAAACAGACGCAGACGGACAAGTCTATGATGAGGTCTCTGATCCAGAATTCAAGTATAGACAGCGATATGTAGATCTTAATGTCAATCCTGAGGTAAGAGAGACTTTCGTCAAAAGGTCTAAGATGATTAATGCTATGAGAAACTTCATGAATGATAGAGCATATCTCGAAGTAGAGACGCCGATACTGCAGCCGATACATGGAGGTGCCGCAGCGAGACCATTCAAGACACATCATAATACCTTAGACACAACTTTCTATCTACGTATCGCTAATGAGCTCTACCTTAAGAGACTTATAGTAGGAGGATTTGATGGCGTATACGAATTTGCCAAGGACTTCCGTAATGAGGGTATGAGTCGATTCCACAATCCGGAATTTACACTGATGGAGTTATATGTAGCTTATAAGGATTATGAATGGATGATGGACTTTACAGAAGAGATGCTGGAGTATGTTGCTCTTCAAGTGCATGGTACGACTGATGTCCAAGTGGGTGATAATGTTATCAGCTTTAAGCGTCCATGGAAGCGTTATACAATGTATGGTGCTATAGAGCATTTTACGGGAGTAGATGTGTCTGAGATGTCAGAAGAAGAGATGCGACAAGCTGCAGAGAAGATGGGAGTCCACATAGATAAGACAATGGCCCGAGGAAAAATCATAGATGAAATCTTCGGTGAGAAATGCGAGCACCAACTCATACAACCGACATTCATAACTAACTATCCAGTAGAGATGTCACCTCTTGCTAAGAAACATAGAGAGCACGAAGGACTGGTAGAACGATTTGAAGGTATATGTAATGCCAAAGAAATATGTAATGCTTTCTCAGAACTCAATGATCCGATAGATCAGAGAGAAAGATTCGAGCACCAACTCGAATTAGCTAAGAGAGGAGATGAGGAAGCAATGATGCTTGACGAGGATTATCTCAGAGCATTAGAGTACGGTATGCCACCAGCAGCAGGTATAGGTATAGGTATCGACAGACTCGCTATGATCATGACTAATTCTAATTCTATACAAGATGTGCTTTTATTCCCACAGATGAAGCCAGAGGCTGCATCTCCGGATGTAGAGTCAGAAGAGAAAGAATCGTAGATGAATGGAGGTACCCTATAGTATTATGCTCGATGCATATTGATAATTTTTATGACTTGCGGAGGGAGGTAATATTCTGCTATCGGTATAATATTTACATCCTATATTACAATAGTCGATCAAGATCTAATTAGGTGAGAAGCCGACGGCCTATCACAACGAGAAGCTACGTGAGACGGATATTCATATGACCGTATCTATGGTCAGCCTCATCATTAAGTAGAGTAGGAAAAATCTTATACGATAGATGAATACTGATAATAGTAAAAGTGAGTAGATACGCGTATAAATATCTCCCATAACCAGCGAAATCTATAGAATAATTCTGTACTACAAAATGAAAGTATGCTGCTACTATTGGAATAGTTACAAGAAGGAAGAGTAGTAAGGTTTTAGCTTCCTTGAAGCTCTTTACAAATAGATACTCTTCTTCGGGGAGAGGCTCGTTTTTTAAGTATTTTTCTCTGTATAAATGGATCAGGATTATAGTCGTATAAGTTATTTGTAAGGTACTAGTGATTACTTCTCTGTATTCTGAGAGATCAATTAATCCAATCT
>CALLAG010000378.1 GCA_938002705.1 uncultured Saprospiraceae bacterium
TAGATTCTATAAGTATTGCTTTAGAGGCAGCTCATGAGATCTGTAATGGATTTAGCTTAGTTACTAAGCTGATTAATAGAGATCTTCCTGTTGAGAAGGGTTTCTTGGAGTTTTGATTGTAATATAGTCTGAGAGGAAGTATGTCTTACACATACGCGGGTTCGAATCCCGTCTTCCACCCACAATAGTATCAAACCTAGTCTGCAAAGACGGTTTTTTTTAGTTTCAGGATTTTTAATTGAATTTATTTCAATGATAAATGATGGAAATAAAACTGAACGAAGTGAAGTTTTGATACGGTTATGAGGACTCCAATCTTGGGATCACCCAAGGTAATCCAGTGATCCACCCAATTCATAATAATAAGCTTCACACTGTTTGAATGTCTTTGACTTCAACCCAATATGGTTTAAAAACTGTTTTGCTCATTTTTTTGATTCCTAAATAATGCCATGATGTAGTCTATTAAAAGCTGACCATTAACAATTAACCATTAACCATTATTCCTACACAGTCTTCCCAGATAATGCTTTCTTGATATTGTAGTTCATGGCTCTCTCTGCTAGTGGTGCTGAGTAATCATTCAGATTCTTCATTGATAAATTAATTTTGTCTTTATCATCAGCTTGACTTACTGATCTCAGGTCATTGGCTAATGCAGTGAGTTTTTCCTTTTCTTCATCAGAGAGAATTTCTGCATTTTGAATTAAGAATTTATCACTTGCGAGTACGATAGAATTTGCTTCATTTTTGGCTTCTAATAGGGCTTTGATTTTCATATCAGATTCTGCATTCTTCATAGAGTCTATGAGCATTCTACCCATCTCTTCTTCTGATATACCGTATTGAGAAGTGATCGTTACCTCGGTTTCTTTGCCAGATCGTTCTTCTTTAGCCCTTACTTTGAGTATCCCATCTGCATCCAGCACGAAGTGTACTAATATCTTAGGTATGCCAGCAGCCATAGGAGGAATGTCGCTAAGTATAAATTCTCCCAACTTTCTGTTGTGCTGCACAAGTTCTCGCTCACCTTGGAATACGGATACCTTGAGGTTCTTCTGTCCATCCACAGAAGTTGTATAAGATCTACCTGCTGATGATGGAACTTTAGAGTTACGCTGTATGATAGGATCCATCAAGCCCCCCATCGTCTCTATACCTAGTGATAGTGGAGTTACATCGAGAAGGAGGTAGCCTTCAGAATTTCCAGCTAATATATCTGCTTGTATCGCGGCACCTATAGCGACAACTTCATCAGGATTGATATCATCATGTACTTTTCTACCAAAAAAGGCACCTACCATTTCCTTCACCAATGGTGTTCTTGTACTTCCACCTACCATGATCACGTTATCGATATCGGTTGTTGTAAGGCCAGCATCTTTGAGTGCTTCTGTACATTTCGATATAGTTCTTTCTACAATCTCAAGTATGAGTGATTCATATTGCTTTTTAGTAATTGTAAGAGAGCCATCTTCTGATGTATATTGATCTGAAGATGATAATGCTTTTTTCGCTTCTTCTGCTCTTAATCTTATTGCCTGACCATATGATTTGTCTTCATTGATAGATTGTGCCATCTCAGAATTCTGAGTCGCCCAGTAATCTATAATCGCTCTATCAAAATCATCACCACCTAAGAATGTATCTCCGTTAGTAGATAGCACATCGAATACGCCATGCTCTAATTTTAATATAGATATATCGAATGTACCACCGCCTAAGTCATAGACAGCTATAGTCTCAGGCTCTGAGTCCTTAGTACCATAACCATAAGCGAGACTTGCCGCTGTGGGCTCATTGATGATACGGAGTACATCGAGACCTGCTATCTTACCTGCATCACGTGTAGCTTGCCTCTGAGCATCGTTAAAGTAGGCAGGAACGGTAATCACCGCTTTAGTGACCTTTTTTTCTAAGTGACCTTCTATTCGTTTCTTGAGATACTTTAATATCTCTGCTGATAGATTGATAGGAGTATGGAATGTATCTCCGACTTTTATTTTTACAAGCTTGTCTTCTTCATCGATGATCTCATAAGAAAGCAGATTCTCATAGTTAGAGACATCAGTATGACTCTTGCCCATAAGTCTTTTGACACTATAGATCGTCCGTTCTGGGTGACTGACTAACCTTTGCTTGGCTGTCTCTCCTACGACGATATCATTATCTTCTGAGAAGTGGATTATAGATGGCACCAGAGCCGTCTTACCAGAATTGTCTTTGACGATTGAGGGCTTTCCTTTATGGACATAGGCCACGAGGCTATTCGTTGTACCTAAGTCTATACCTACGATGATTTCCTTCTCATCGACTTCACCCGTTTTCATGTTAATTGATATCTTCGCCATAGTCCACTTCTTATTAGATACTTAATACGATATTACTTATTGAATGTTCAAAAATAGAGCACATACTTTGTTTCTCCTACTCGGAGGCTTTTTTATTACTAATGCACTAGTGGCAGAGTTTATTGGTATTAAGATATTCTCACTTGAGGCGACGCTGGGGTTTAGCCCATTAGACTTATCATTTTTTGGTGTCGATGGTTTGGGTTTCAATATGACAGCTGGGGTATTATTATGGCCTGTTGTATTCATTATGACTGATGTGATTAATGAGTATTACGGTAGGAGAGGCGTGACATTCTTGAGTTATCTGACAGTTGGTTTGATTATCTATGCATTCGTTATGATATATACTGCTATACAATTAGAACCTAATGGCTGGTGGAATAATGAAAGTGGTGTAAGCAGTGACCCCACTAAGCATATAGAATCTATGGATGTGGCTTACGCCAAAATATTAGGTCAAGGACTATGGATAATCATAGGGTCACTTGTGGCATTCTTGGTAGGACAGATACTTGATGTGCTTGTGTATCAGAGGATAAGGAAATGGACGGGAGAGTCTAAGATATGGCTCAGAGCAACTGGAAGTACCTTTGTATCGCAATTCGTAGATAGTTATGTGGTATTAATCATAGCCTTTTATATCGGATCTGACTGGGATCTGAGTAGGGTACTGGCGATAGGCTCTGTCAATTATATTTATAAGCTGGTCATGGCGATATTACTGACGCCTTTGATATATTTGACTCATTATTTAATAGAAAGATATTTAGGACACACACTTGCGGAAGAATTAAAGACTGCTGCAAGCTCAATATAAGCGATGAACAAGACGATTACAGATACTATTCTCATGGTGAGGCCTGCTAATTTTGGCTACAATGCTGAGACGGCAGAGAATAACTCATTTCAGTCCAATGATGGGGCAGATCAGTTAGATAAGATCAGAGCAGCTGCTCTTGGGGAGTTTGATAATATGGTCACAGAACTGAGGAGATATGACATAGAAGTCATCGTCATAGAAGATACGGATAGCCCTATCAAGAATGACGCAGTATTCCCCAATAATTGGTTATCTACACATAGTAATGGACATATCATCACTTACCCGATGTATGCAGAATCACGCCGGATAGAAAGAAGAGAAGATATCGTAGACCAGCTCACACAATCATATGGCTATAATAAGCGCTATGGTTTCGAGTATCTGGAAGCAGATGAGCAATTCTTAGAGGGTACTGGAAGTATGATTATAGATCGTGATTATGGATTTATATATGCTTGTCTTAGTCCTCGTACTGATATCAGAACCTTGGAGAAGTTTGCAGTGCTGGAGCGCTATAGAAAACTGATCTTCCATGCCTATGATAGAAATGGTGAGCTAATATATCATACTAATGTCATGATGGCATTAGGTGTAGATATAGCTATTGTTTGTCTTGATACTGTAACTGATGTGGGAGAAAGACAAGAATTAGTAAAAGCTCTCGAAGAATCAAATAAAACAATAATTGAGATCAGTCTGGATCAGATGGAACAGTTTGCTGGTAACATGCTACAAGTCAAATCTAAGTTAGGAGAGAAATACCTCGTTATGTCCCAAGCAGCATTCGATTCTCTAAAAATCAAGCAAATCGATACTATACAAAATCATTCTAAGATCATAAGTATCCCCATACCTACGATAGAAAAATACGGCGGTGGGAGTGTAAGATGTATGATGGCAGAGATATATAAGCCCGATAATCAATAAGATCGAAATCCATATAATTGACTAATATTCCATCTTTTCTCTCTCGAAAAGCTAATAATTAGTGGTAATTAACACTATTACAACATATTGTTATAAATAAAATCATATATATATGATTGTTCTATATGTCGTTATTTACATTTGTAGTATCAATCAATTTTAACTAATCAATTAAAATTTATAATGAAAAAACTATTTACACTATTTTCTTTTTTCATACTTTCAGGAGCTATGTTCGGTCAAGGTGTGACAACTTCTTCTATTAATGGGAGAGTCTTAGATCGAGATGGAGAGCCATTAATAGCAGCGAATGTGACCGCTGTACATACACCATCAGGATCATTTTATGGAAACACAACTGACTTTGATGGTTTTTTTAGAATTTCTAACATGAGAGTTGGTGGGCCATATACCATCACAGTATCATACACTGGATACCAAGACGACGTTAAAGAAAATATCTATCTCAGATTAGGGCAGGCCTATAAATTAGAATCTGTTATGAGTTCATCTGATGTTTTACTTAACGAGATCGCTATTGTAGGTAATGCAAATGATATTTTTGATGGAAATAGAACTGGAGCTCAAACAACAATCTCTGAGGAGCTAATTAATCAAGTACCTACTGTATCAAGATCATTAGGTGACTTTACAAGATTAACGCCTCAATCTACTGCTACTGAAGGTAATGACGGATTCGCAATCTCATTTGCAGGCCAAAATAATAGATACAATGCAATATATATTGATGGAGCTGTTAGTAACGATGTATTCGGTTTAGCTGGTTCGGGAACGAATGGTGGACAAACTGGTGTTTCGCCGATATCAGTAGATGCAATAGAAGAATTTCAGATTAATTTAGCACCATTTGACGTAAGGATTGTAGGTTTCGCTGGTGCTGCAGTTAGTGCTATTACACGATCAGGATCTAATAATATGGAAGGTTCTGTATATACATTCCTAAGAAATGAAAAATTAGCTGGTAAAACTCCAACAGATAATGAAGACGTGGTCAGAGAAAGATTGGCTGACTTTACAGCACGAACTACAGGTTTTAGATTAGGTGGATCATTAATTGAGAATAAGTTATTTTATTTTGTCAATGCAGAGATCCAGAGAGATGAAACTCCTTTACCGTTTGTTTTCGCTGATTATATAGGTGATTCAGACCAGACGGCTTTAGGCTCATTAGAAAGCAAGCTAAGAGATGAATTTGGTTATGATCCCGGTACTTATACAGAGAATTTAAGATTCTTGAATAGTGAGAAATATACTGCAAGATTAGATTGGAACATAAATAATGATCATAAACTTGCTTTCAAATTATCTCATGTACATGCTGACAATTTGGAAGGTGTACAGTCAA
>CALLAG010000379.1 GCA_938002705.1 uncultured Saprospiraceae bacterium
GTTTTTGTGTCAAGACAAAAATGAGAGCCCTCCGGCGAGGAAAATGCAAAAAACAACAAAAGTCAATTGGTTATTAATCTCAAATTCTTAAGTATGGAAAGTGAACTCTCGAGTAGTAACGACAATAACGTACAATGTCAAATATAACTTTCATTTATAGAGTAATCTTAGTAATAAAACTAAGTAATACTTAGTTTATTTGTGCAACTTAAAGGCGCAATTCAGTAGATTTATTTTCTCCTTATCTAATTAGCAATAACTTCAAAATTATATCCTACCTGTACATGCATGCTTGCACCTTGTTCGATGCATAGTAGATTGATACTTACATCAAGGTCTACGTCTGGATAGTAGGCTACACCAGTAGGGATAAGCACATTAGAAGTTGTTGTAGGTACATTACCACCAGCCCAGTTACCAGGATTCTGCCAGTCTGTATCTACCATCCCTATCCATACATGACCAAAAGAGACAGGATTACTTTCGAAGTCAAAATCAAACTGCCCGAATTCTGTAAGTGATAAATCTGTACTGAATGTCACTGTGCCATCTGAAGAGATACCCTCATGAGCATTATCAATCTCTGACCAGTTAGGACCGTAGTTGTTTTCTGACCTCATATTTAATTTTACAATGTGAGAATTCTCATAACTCGGGTTATCACCGATCTCATCGAGACTGATAGCTTCTATGTTATTGAAAGTTTCATTAGCGCCATAGCTATTAATGACCCAATAGGTACTTGCAAGATTCATTGTACTGGCACTGGTGTCGGGTTCATTATTGATACGTGATACGACGACGTCGCCATCTGGATATGGTCCAGTAGGAGGGAATGTAATGCTGACACCTGTATTGTTAAATGTATATATACCACCACCATCAACGTAGTGACTATAGCTCGATCCGCCACCTACTGGGACTTTACTCTCTGTCAATTCTGCATTGCCAAGTAACGTTCCATGGTATGTTCCTCCATGATCCATTATCAATCCATTATTAGTTAATTCGTTAAACTGGTAATAGGCTATAAGATCAGGGTCGCTGACTATTTGATTTTCTTTAGTGATATGTCTGAGTAGTCTGATCTCATCTTGGTCCAGTGCACGTGTCCATAGCGTTACTTCATCTATCTGTCCCTTGAATGAATTGCTGTAATGACCTCTGCCTATATAGAACTGAGATATCTCTCCAGGACTCAGTGCTCTGCTGTCCACATATTTCTCGTCATTGAGATATAGGGTAGCGCCTGTAGGTTCTATGACTAATGCTACATAGCTCCACTCATCTATAGGTATCGTGATACCACTATTGGTCCCCCAAGCTGAAGCATTGCCTGGCCATTTATACCATAGCTTATTACCCCAATAATCAAAAATAAGTCCTTCTGTATAATCACAATGAGCACACCAGTCACCACTGGAGAATAATGCTGCGAAGCCTTCTTGGTTAGGTGTAGGCTTCCACCAGCCTGTTACGGTGAAGTGTGTGATGTCTGTCAGGTCAGCTTGAGAAGAGACAAAATAATCACTGTCACCATATGCTGTGAATGCATTAATAGGTAATGTGTCTACCTCACAATTACTGTCCATATTGACCATGTCAGTGATGGTCTTAGCATATGTAACGCCATTGTGTGTAACATTTAATGTTACGTCATAATCACCATTGCCTCCGAGTATAACTTTGGGATTACGTATGTTACTATTATCTATCCATGATGGGGTGGGGCTGATGATCCATTCCCATGATGTATTAGTATGATCTACGATAGAGTGACAGTCTAAGAATAAAGTGTCTCTGCTACAGTTGAGAGAATCACTTGATACCATAGGAAGTGGGTCTACTGTATTTGCGTTAAGCATATTGATCTCCCATATGCCTTTGCTTGAGGCCATTCTTATCTTATTATCTCTATAGAATGGTAGTATCTTGAATCCTCTGTGAGTTACAGGTAGATCTGTATTGTAGGGTGCCCACTCATCAGCATCTACTTGATACGTATAGAAATTGTCATTAGTCATAGCATAGACTCTATTACCTCCAGGACTATGTTGGAATATGATGTCTTTGATAGATTGATTCTGGATGATATTACCGTATCTGTTCTGCCATGTCATACCTCCATCTGTAGAGCTGAATATTTTGTTGCCATTAGAGGAAGAGTTAGATGCTTGCCATATCTCGTTTTTATCCATCGGGTTGAGCGAGATAGATAAGTTCTTCCATGAGCCTGAAGTATATGGTGGCTTAGGTAACTTGATGAAACTTGCTCCTCCATCTATCGATCTATAGATATTATGATCATTAGATCCGTCTTTAACTATCACATATATGTAGTCAGGGTCATCACGAGAGATCTCATATCTGAATATATTGTTAGGGAAAGTATACAATGGGTCGAATGATGCTCCGCCGTTAGTGGAGTGATATAGAATGTTGTTTTCGCCTACGTATACTCTGTTAGCGTAATAGGGGTGCCACTCCATCTCGCTGTAGTTAAAGTGGAAGTAAGACTGCGTCGGATACTTAGCGATATTGCTTAGATCTTTAGACGGCTTATGCAAGGAGTCGGGGACAACTTTGTCAGTTATATCGCTGAAGTAGGCTTTCTTATTAGTGAGCGGATTGACATAGCCTGTTGCTGTCTCAGCACCTCCCAGGAAGACTGTCTTGCCGCCGCCATAGGTTTCATTATAGGCGGCATTGCCATTGTGATAGCGGCCACCTACCCATATGTTCTCATTCCACCCTTGGCTGAATCCCCAGAAGTGGCTGGAGTTGATACCATTCATTCTGACTTCTACTGTCTGGCACTCATCATTAGAGTAGTTAATCCCTCCGTCTGAGGCGATCCATATCTCGTCACCTACGACATCTATATCTTGTATGTCTGCATGCATTTCTAGACTACGTGTACCTCTTATATACTCGAAGTTGCCACCTTTGTTAGCTGACTCACAGAACCATATGGTCCCTATCCAGAACTTATCTGCATCAGTAGATGATACGTCGAGATCGTAGTTATACCAACCTTGATGGTAGCCTGAACTGTAGCCTGCCACATACCAGTTAGTATTCATATTAGAACCTGAGGCATAGGGCCCACCATCTATACCGCTGTCATCTTGCCATGTGTCACCGCCATCTTCGCTATAGTAGACGCCTATCCATCCATTATCACCTACCTTGCCATTAGCGATTATACCTGCATATATTCTGTCAGGATCAGCAGCTGTCACACCTATCTTACATCCATATACTGTAGCATTGTTTATATCAGAAGGAGTATAGAATCCATTATCTATCAGGGTCCAGTTGTCTCCGCCATTGATAGATCTATAGATTTCTGGTCTTTGAGCTGTTGTGTTTTTGGTTGATATATACATAGTATCCGTCGAGCCTGGTCGGGTTTCTATATCGTAGATATAACCACTGTATATAGTGGTCCATGTACTGCCAGAGTCTGTTGATTTTAATAAGCCATTTTGCGTCGCAGCGAATAGGGTATTAGTGCTGGTAGGGTTGATATATAGCTGCTCAAATGATCCCGCTGCGGTATGAGCCAATGTCCATACTGTCCCTCCATCTACCGTCTTATATAACGAAGTACCTGATGTGAGGTATACGATATTTTCATCATTAGGATCGACTTTGATATCACTGGCAGTTCCTATAGGGTATTGCTTGCCTATTCTTGTCCAGTTAAGTGCTTTATCTGTCGTCTTGAATATACCACCTGCTTCTGCACTCGCATAGAGTACTGAGGTGTTAGATGGCGCTACACCGAGACAGAAGATATTAGTCTGTGTAGGTCTGAGTTCTTCGCTACCATTATTTTTGTATGTGCTCGTCGGCCCTATATTACACCACTGATTAGAATTACTTTTTTGTGATTTGCTCTCTTGAATTATCCTTTCTTGCTTTTTAAATTGCTCCACGGGGTCAGGGAGTTCTACAATTCCTTTGTCAGAGATGCAGCATTCTACGATATTACGCCAGTGCTTAAAGTTCTGAGTATGTATGTTTTTTTCGAATGCATTACTCAGGTAGTATTCTTCCATTAACGATATGATCTCGTCATATTGGTCATCATTTTCATACATATAGACGGCCCACTTTGGCGTGGTATTGTCTATGAACGGAATGGCTTTGAACCAATTAGGGTGCTGTGGTTCTGGGACGTAGCTCTCCGATGTAGTATCAGCTTGTGATAATGCATTGCTGATTATAGTTAGTGATAAGAGTAGAATTGTCGTGAATCTAAGCATGTGTGGTTAACTATTTTGAAATAATTAATATTCGAATTTCTGATACCTTCTTCTCATTACTATGTTCGGCTTAGGCTGTGCCTACGTCGAAGTGATATCAAAATTTATTTTGAGTAATTTATATATAAAGGATAATATATCGGTTGTCAAATGAAAAAAGATAGACTTATGACTTCAATTCTCATTTGTTTATAATCATAGAATATTCTAATAAATTAAAATAACACCAAAGCGTAGGCTCAGCCTACGCTTAACATAGGATAAGATATATGCTACTTCTCATTCATCACTACATTCCTAAACTTCCAAAAGTAGTCGAAAAATGATATAACTGCCAGTGCCAGTGAGACGTATATAAGAATCATATAGTGTGGAAGCCCTATAAGCATAACAGCAAGACCTACGAATAGGATAGCCGTTTTAGATTTGCCGGCAAGGCTCGCTTTAATCTCATACTTATGGAATGAAGTATAGATTCTGAGCCCCATAACGATAATCTCTCTGTAGAGAAATATGAAAGTCACCCAAGTAGGAATAACCCCCATAACACTAAAGACAAGAAGTGCTGATAGCATGAATAGCTTATCAGCCGTAAAATCATGGATAGCACCGAGATAACTGGTCTTGTTGTATGTACGAGCCACATAGCCATCTAGCCAGTCAGTCAGTCCAGAGAGCACAACAAGCGATAGTACAAACATATCCTTGTGCTCCCAGTCAGTCAGATAGACCAAGGTCAGAGGGGCAAATATCCACCTCAGGAAACTGATAAATTGTGCTAAGTGCAAATGCTTCATACGCTGCCAAGATATAACAAATTATGTGCTGATGAATAGTAAAATATGCCATTATTTCAATGATCGCTGGATAATAAGACATAATGGCATTAAATCGGGGATGGCACTTGATTTGACATACAAGAACCATTCATTCTAAAACACATAAAATTAAATATGGAAAAAGGTAAAATTTCAGTAGAAGCGGAGAATATATTCCCGATAATAAAGAAGTTCCTTTATTCTGATCAGGAAATATTCCTCAGAGAGCTTATATCTAATGCTATAGATGCCACAACTAAGATTAAGACCCTTTCTTCTAAGGGAGAGTTCAAAGGTGAACTCGGTGAGCTGACGATTGATATTATCCTCGACGAGAAGGCAAAAACTCTAACTATAAGAGATAGAGGTATAGGAATGTCAAGAGCAGAGGTAGAGAAGTACCTTAATCAGGTAGCATTCTCATCAGCTGAGTCATTCCTTAAGAAGTACCAAGATGATGCTAATATCATCGGGCATTTTGGATTAGGATTCTACTCAGCATTTATGGTCGCTAAGAAAGTAGAAGTCGTCACTAAATCATACAAGAAATCTGCCAAGTCAGTCAAGTGGATATGTACTGGAGATCCCGCTTACAAGATAGGTGATGGCGATAGAGACTTCAGAGGTACGGATATCATCTTGCATGTAGATGATGATAGTACAGAGTTCTTAGCTAAGGCAAGAATCCAATCTCTATTAGATAAGTATTCTAAGTTTCTCCCAGTGCCTATCAGATTTGGTACCAAGGAAAGAACAGAGTATGAAGGTGAAGGTGAGGATAGAAAAGCGGTGACAGTCACTGAAGATAATATCGTCAATAATCCTGAGCCATTATGGAAGAAGAAACCCAATAAACTCAAGGAGCAAGATTATAAAGACTTCTACAGGGAGCTATACCCGATGAGTCAGGAGCCATTATTCTGGATTCACTTGAATATCGATTTTCCATTTAACCTAACAGGGGTGCTCTACTTCCCTAAGCTAAATAACAGCTTAGAGATACAGAAGAATAAGATACAACTCTACTCTAACCAAGTCTATGTCACTGATGATGTAAAAGAGATCGTACCAGAATTCTTGTTACTATTACATGGTGTCATAGATTCTCCTGATATTCCACTTAATGTATCGAGATCATACTTACAGAGTGATAGTAACGTAAGAAAAATAACATCTTACATCACTAAGAAGGTAGCTGAGAAATTAAAATCTCTATTCAAAAAAGACCGTCAGGCATTCGAAGATAAGTGGGATGATGTAGGGACTTTCGTCAAATACGGAATGATCTCTAATGAGAAATTCTACGATAAAGCCAATGCATTCTCATTAGTCAAAAATACAGATGGCGAGTTTACACTATTCGATGAATATATCGAAAAAGTGAAGCCTACGCAGACAGACAAGAACGATAGGACTGTCCTCTTATATGCTAACAACCTGTCAGAGCAGCACAGTTATATAGAGTCGGCTAAGAACTATGGATACGATGTCTTACTCTTTAATAATGTGATAGATAATCACTTCATGCAACACATGGAGCATAAGAAGACGGGCATCACATTCGTAAGGGTAGATTCTGATACAGCTGATAAGTTAGTAGAGAAGGATGAGGAGAAAGCTTCTGTACTATCAGAGAAAGAAGAAGAGAAAGTGAAAACATTATTCACAGAATCATTAGGAGATCTTAAGGGTGGACATATCGATATCAGACCTCTATCACCAGATGATAGTCCTGTGATGATAACGAAGCCAGAATTCATGCGTCGTATGAAGGAGATGCAGATGATGCAGGGTATGGATATGGCAATGATGCCAGATAGCCACAACATCATCATCAACGCTAATCATGAGCTGATAGCTAAGAAGTTATTAGGTATGAAAGGCCCTGAGAAGAAAGCGAAATTCGCTAAGTACTTATATGATCTTGCAAGGCTGAATCAGAATATGCTGAAAGGAGAAGAGATGAGTCAGTTTATTAATACAAGCATCGAGTTTATCAAGTAGGTAAATTGATATAGAAAATATTGAAGCCATGTACGTTTTATGCGTACATGGCTTTTTTTGTATGTGTTTTAAGTCCATTTCTTGTTGATGAAAGTATTTGTTACCTTCATAACTATTAGTATTAAGTCATTGATTATAAAATTCCATAGAATGATGAGAAGTTTATTGATTTTTATTTTGTGTATTGCAGCATCCCTTGTAACTGCTCAGAAGCAAGCTAAAATAGTACTTGGGAAAAGTAAGAAATCCTTTAATTCTGCAGATTTTTATATATCAAAAGTAATTGATGCAAGAAAATCTAAAGAAGCTATAGGTCTGACCCAGAGAGGATTGAATAATAGGAAAGACCCTGTAGACTTTGTTAGTCCGTTAGAGGTGGAGGTGTTAAGATATTTTCAGTCATTATTTAAAGATACTGATAATAAAAAGCCGATTGTTGCTATTGTACACAATCTATGGGTGTCTGAAAAAACAACCATGACATCAGAAACTGGAATGGCAGATGCTGTCATAGAGTTTGTGAGCGAGGGTAGCGAAGATGTTTCCTTGGGCACTTATACGAGCCATAATAAAAGTAAAGGATTGGATGTAACTAATGGTCATCCTAAAAGGTTACGTAAAACTATCTTTGATTGTGTAGTTCAGTTTAAAAAATCAGCTATAACTGGAGAAGGTGGTAAAGTTGAAAAATTAGAATTCGATAAAGGAATACCTTCTGAATTAAAAATAGGACTGTACAGAAGTCATATAGATATGATTAGCAATATGCCGAAGGATTATTCTACTCAAATTGTTATGACCTCTAATCAGGTAGATGAGCATATTACAAGATATCAAATACGAAAGAATAAGAAGACAGGCAAGCGATATAAGGATTATGCTTATTATAATGGGAAAGTATTGTTACTTAATTCAAGTAACATTACGGGTGCAGGGGCGGCTTACTATCTCAAGAATATGACTACTGGGAGGTATTTAGTATATGTAGATAGATATCAGAAACAAGGAACAACTGCATTTTTTGGTGCAGTAGGAGCAATCGCAAGTACTCGAAAACGTATTTCTGTATTAGATATGTCTACAGGTGTGATTGATGAGTTAAGCAATGAAGAAATTTTAGATTTGTTATTAGTTTCTCCCAAGTGGCATAAGTCTTTCCTTAACTCATCACAAAAAGTGGATGATGCAATAAAGGCAATACAAGGGCTAAACGATGAGATAACAGAACGAAAATAAAATACATCTTTATCTCTAATAAGAATTACTATTGCGAGTGTTGGAGCTATGTAAAAAGAATATCGGAATTGTAGTATTTCTTATTACAGTTATTATTCTCATAGCTGCCTACAAAATATTTGATCCTATAGTGAATGACTTTTTTCCGAAGTGTCCTTTCTTCGTATTGACAGGATATCAATGTCCAGGATGCGGCTCTCAACGTGCCGTTCATGAACTTCTTAATTTTAATATAGTAGGGGCATGGCGACAGAATGCTTTGTTTCTTATGTCTATGCCATATGTTCTTGTAGGATTGATTTTTAATTATGTATTAAAGCCCAGTCCCAGAATGCTTTATTGGAGGAAGGTGCTGTTTGGACAAAAGGCTATTTTTTTGGTATTGATAGCGATAGTAAGTTTCTGGGTGTGGAGGAATTTTTATTAAAAA
>CALLAG010000380.1 GCA_938002705.1 uncultured Saprospiraceae bacterium
ACTTTATTAAAATATACTTAACAAATCGAGGTGAAAAAGTATTGTAATCACTTTGGTCACGGATGATTATTATGATCTAATCACTACAACTTGTCAGCGATATAATTTTCTATCTCTTCGATATTTATAATATCACATTGACCTTCTACTTGTAGCTCTAAAATCTTATCTATATAAAATACATGCAGGCTTTTGTCATGCTTTCTCTTGACGATTACTTCATTTTCCTTACAGTATAGGACTACATATTTCTCCATTCTTAGATTTTTGAGATTTGGGATATTCGGTTTGATAGCTTATGTGAAGGACCACATCCTTTGACATGGCCCTCACAATTATGCTATTCAATCCATCAAAAAAAGTTATTAATGAATCTATCAAGACATACGACAATACCTCACCGTTTGGATTTTCATAAGCTGAAATATCCTCCCATTACAGTGGAGAATTTTTGCTATATTGCATTAGCTATTCACTTCATCATATTACTTTTTTTATCCAAATGGAAGACATCAAGATAATAGGTCAGTTAAAGGCCCGTAATGAACAAGGCCTATCTGTGCTATATGACAAATATGCAGGAGCTCTTAACGGTATAATCATGAGAGTTGTATGGGATTCTGCTATTGCAGAGGAGATTCTCAGTAATACAATGCTGAAAGCCTGGAGTAAAATCGAAACATATGATGAAGATAAGAGCTCTCTATTCACATGGCTTGCCACTATTGCCAGAAATGCAGCGATAGATAAGGCAAGACTTAAGAGCTTCAAGAATAATCAGAAAACCGATACGATATCAGATCACGTATACAAGATAGGGTTCTCAACTAATCAAGCTAAACTTGATGTAGATAGACTCATAACACTTGTCGATGACAAATACAGAATTGTATTAGAAAAAATGTACTTGGAAGGATACTCTCAGAGTGATATCTCTAAAGAATTAGATATACCTCTCGGTACGGTAAAGACGAGACTACGTAAAGCTATTCAACTCTTAAGAAAAGAGCTTAATTCAGAAAAAAGCACTTTTTATGGTATTGCACTATTTATTTTACTCCTTACACTGTTTGCGATATGACAGTTAACGATATATTGAAATCAGGTTTACTTGAGCTATACGCTCTATCTATGCTAAGTGCAGAAGATAAATCCATAGTGGAAGAAGCATTGCCTCAATCTTCAGAGCTTAGAGCAGAGCTTAGTGCAATAGAAAGTGCTCTGCAGAAATTTGCGATGCTGCTATCCGTACCTCCTTCTCCTGAATTAAAAGAGAAACTCCTATCAAAAATCAAAGCCTCCAAGCCTGATAAGATGACTAAGGCTAAGGCTACAACTGAATCTAATGGCACTTCCCTATTACAGTGGCTTCTATTAGTATCATGCTTAGGTCTGATGGGGGCTTACTTCGTATCACACAAAAGTAATAGCGCTTTACAAGAAAAGTATGACAACAAAGTCATTCTATGTGATTCTATAACTCAAGCTCAGGAAGCTAAGATTATTATCTTAGAAAACATCCAAAACAAAAACAATCGTATCATAGAGCTTAAAGCAACGGAGAAATACCCTGCGACAGAAGCCTACTTCCACTACAACACAGAGCTCAAGAAAAACTATATTCAGATACAAAATCTTCCAGACCTTGCAAGCAATCAGAGCTTCCAGCTATGGGCCCTCAAAGGTGATAATGCACCTGTGCCCTTAGACGTCTTCGAAGCAGATAAGGATAATATCTTCGAAGTAGAATTCGTCAATAATCCAGATGCTTATGCTATTACAATAGAGCCCCTTGGAGGTCAAGATGCACCCACCTTAGCTAATCTTATTGGAGTTATCGCTATAGCTGGATAATTGGCCTGTTTCTCATCCTAAATTTGACGGAAGATAATCTATCGTAGAACCATACGATATTATTAGTAGCTTATAAATTACACTTCCCAATTACATAAATCAATCTCAAGCAAGATTGATATTAAAGTCCATCACGACCGTAACTTTCATCTATCTCTACATCATTCTTAATCATCCCTAATCATAGCACTCAATCATTCCGCTATACTATATTAGAGTTATTCTCTATTATCGGATTACATCATACATATCTACACTTTATACAACTATAGTTTAAGGCATAAAAAAAAGCCCTCTTAGATTTCTCTAAGAAGGCTTCTTTTATTTTATCGTTAGATATCTACTATAGACTATCTTGCGAAATCACCAAGAATGATGTAAGTCGTTACATCAGCAGTGTTAATAGCTTGTAATGGATCGTGAACTACGAAGAATCCTTCATATGTTGTTGTAAGATCAGTGAAGCTTGTTGTAGTCTCTTGACTTACAGAAGCAGTTCCTCCGTTACCTACGATCATGTTAGCGAATATTGCACTGTTAGGTGTTTCGTTATACGGTGTCATGTTAGGAGTTGATGCAGCGTCAGCTTTGTCATGTGCATGAATAGCGTAAGACTCACCATCGATTGTGTTAGTTAATTCTACAGTAATCATAGAGTTACCACTTTCTAATTCTGTAACTGTCATAGTAGCAGATAAATCAGAAGGGTGAGCATCACTCATAGCACCTGCAGCATAACTATCAGCAAAAGAGTAGTTAAAAGTTGAACTTGCTAAATCGTCGTCTCCACATGAGCTCATCATTAATCCTGAAAATATCAATGTTGCAGCTAATAATAAATTAAGTTTCATAAAATTATACGTTGTTTGATTTAAAAAATGAATTCTATTTGTTAATACGGTGCAAAGATTAAAAAGGGATTGTTCTTATATGCGTATTAACACTTTTTAACATAAATAAAAACGTTGGGTAATTGTTCGATTATTCTCAAACTATTTTGTATCAAAAAATATTAGATCTTATTCTGGCAAAAAAATCGAAAATATATAATATCTCATGTGAGTAATAAGTTATATCATCTAACAAAACGAATATAGATTATAAGCGTACCTCGACTTCACTGAATTACATCTTTATTTTTTCAAAGCAAATCATAAGTCATGAAGAACGCATTAATACTATTATTAGTGGTAGGTAGCATACAATCAATTGATGCTCAACTATCTATAGGTCTCAAAACCAACTACTCCGTTACAACTTCCCCATCTTCTCAAGTAGAATTATCTACCTTGTCTCAGCCCATAGAACTACTTAATATGGAATATGTATCGTCCAAAGATCAGGTATCTTATGGACTATCTCTCTATGATGAGAACGCATTATTATTCATGAATATGGATATTATGTATGCACAATCTGAGCATCAATATAAGGTTGTTAATCTCATTGATGATTTCAGAAGAAGCAATACAACTAAGACCTTTTCTCACAAAAAATCAAACATAAGTGTGCCACTGGCAGCTGGCCTGAAATTAAATAACATAAAGATCGGAGGTGGCCCAATATTCAACTATACACTCTCAAGTTCTAATGATCTGACAAGCATAGACAACTTGGTCGAAAGGGAAAACAAAATTAATATGGGTTTTCAGTTTCTCATTGGATATATTATCCAAGATAGGATACATATAGACCTGAGAAGAGAAATCAATTTCTCAGATGTAGGTGATAATTATAGCTACCAAGGGGTTCCTGTGGACTTAGGTTCAAGCCCTCATAATGTAAGCCTGAGCCTCTCCATCTTCCTGTAATAAAAACATATAGAAAGCCCCTTCACTTTATCCGCCTTTCAGAGGGGGCCTTTCTTTTTTTATTTATTGTAAATGTTCCCTCATGAGACAATCCAAGAACAACAATTCATTTTGGCATATTCTGTTTTGATCTATTCTGAATGGATAAGATTCTGAATGCATTTCTCTCTGATAGCCCACAATTGATCTTCGGTATATCTGATTCCTTGAGATAGCTTCCACTTATTGATATATAACTTATGATAATCACTCTTAGAGTTGATAACTTCACTTGGAGACATCTGCTTTTCTTCTATAACATCTTCTCCTATTGCGTCATATATTGATAGTGGCTTAGTCACATCTATGACTTCATCACCATACCGTATGTAACAATGAGCTTCGGGGATATACTCTAATTCATTTTCCAGTAATACATCACCTATCCCAGGTGTGTTATGATTATTCATCTTATACATTGCTACAGTGAGTATAAATTTATCGATACTATTCTCTATAGCAACAGCACTAAAAAAAGCGTGCTTAGAACTGCATGTCCCACACTCTTCAGTTATCACAAGATCTAATCGTGTAGTATCTGATATACGCTTATAGGGCAATTCCTTAAGCCACAATGACAACTCCTGAAAGTCATAGATATTCTTCTCTCTAAGCAATCCTGAGAGTCGCCCATCAGAACTTATCTTATATTGTGATAGATCTATCATGGCTATAAATATAAGACAATGAAAGTTATCAATATCAAAGAGAAATTCGATCTATTCGATGAGCACTGGACACCTAAGCTCATAGGTGAGCTCAATGGACAATCTGTAAAGATCGCCAAAGTCAAAGGAGAATTCGTCTGGCATAATCATAAGGATGAAGATGAGCTATTCTATATCATCAAAGGCACTCTGAAGATAGAACTGGAAGGCGAGATGCTGACCCTACAAGAAGGCGACATGACGATCATCCCTCGTGGTGTAGAACATAAGCCTATCGCAGAAGAGGAAGTATGGCTGATGTTATTCGAACCTTCTAACACAAAACACACTGGTGAGGTAGAGCATGAATTAACAAAGAAAAATATTGAAAAAATATAATGGGGATTCTAAAGCAAGAACAGTCAGAGACCGATGTCGTTTCGAATTTAGATAAGAGGTTTTTTAGTAAGAACATAACCAACAATAATCCCAAAGGGATGACATGATTATAGAAATTAGATTTAAAAAACAAACATAACCTCGAAGAGGTGACATCCTTCTACAGCAATATGAATTCCTCTTTTACATTAAAATAATAGAAGCTTGTATTCTGTAACAAAACCCGCCACAGACTGTCATCTAAGATTAAGACAAGATGCTACTCCACCTCAATGCCCTCAGCAGCGATGAATGCACCTGTCCACGCTGCCTGAAAATTAAAGCCTCCCGTGACTGCATCGATATCTAATATCTCGCCAGCAAATAATAAATTAGGAAACTTCTTACTTGAGAATTTTTTGAAATTGACTTCATCTAAATGTACTCCACCAGCTGTGACGAATTCTTCTTTGAATCGATTCTGGCCTTCGATTTGGAAAGTGGTTTTCTTTAGAATATCTATTAACTTCTGCATTTCTACTTTCGACAAGGTTGCAAACTTTTTCTGTCCATCGAGTTCTGCGATCTGCAATAGGTGAGCTGCTAATCTTCTCGGTAGGCCTAAGACTGTATGATTACCCATCAGCTTCTTAGCTTCAGAATCTCTCCATGCTTTGATATGCTGTTCTGTGATATCAGGTCTGAAGTCAACTCTTAGCTTGCAGTTATAATTACATCCATGAAAGTGGTGAGCTCCTCTGGCACTTAACTTCAATATCGCTGG
>CALLAG010000381.1 GCA_938002705.1 uncultured Saprospiraceae bacterium
GCTGTCAGTGGAGATAAGTGTGGCTTCCAAGATGTCAGAAAATAAACCCCTGCACTTCCAAGTGCTCCTATCATCATGAGCATGCGACTCGGCATCTGATAACTCACAAATGATATAGCCAACATAATCATAGTCAATATAAGCGTCTTAGTGACAGCTCCTGATACAGTCATATGTTGAAATGTTTCTATAAGTGGGCCTCCATTTCTTTTCTTATCCCTATCCAATGTTATAGTCTTAGCTACAGCTTTCTTGTTAAGCATTGGATTATTAGATTTCAATATTTTCATTCTATTAATTTAAGTTTAATTCTTTTTGATACTTTTCTATCGACTCCATTATCTTTTCTCTTCTATTATCTGGACTTGGATGCGTAGACTGAAATTCTGGAGTTTTACTCCCGCCAGAAGCCTCTTCCAGTATATCCATAACATCTATAAGCTTAGTAGGATCATATCCTGCCTCCATCATTAATCTTACGCCCCAGTCATCTGATTCCAGTTCGTCATCTCTACCATATTTCATACTTGTATATTGCCCTATGACATTAGCAACTTGCATCATAGAATGATCACCACCTGAACCTATCATAACACTCTGGATCAAGCCTTGTATGAATCCAGACTTAGCCATACGCTGAGCTCCATGCCTTTGTATAACATGTCCTATTTCATGACCCATTACACCAGCTAATTGATCTTCATTTTCTAACCTACCGAATAATGCTGCCGTAATAAAGCACTGACCTCCAGGCAAAGCAAATGCATTGACAGTTCGCTCATCTGCTAACAAATGAAAATCGTATGGATAACCAGAATGCTTAGCGACACTGCTATTAACTAATCGCTCCCCTACTCTATCTACTAATTCTTGGGCAGCCTGATCCGGATGTAGTCCTCCATGCTGAGCAGCCATCTGTGGAGCAGATTGTAATCCTAATGCAACCTCTTCTTCTGGTGTCCACTGGACCCGCTGTGCTTCTCCAGTGATCGGATTGACCTGTGTATTAGTAAAGTACTTAAACGCTTGATATGAGGCCATTAAGAGACCTATTATGAGAAATAACTTGAATCTTCCAGTACCTGCTCCTCTTCCTTGTCTGCTGTAAGGATCTCCAGTCCCTCCATAATGTCGCCTCCCTCTTTGTTGTGGTCTACCGAACATAACGATTATATAAAATGTCTAATTAATAAATAAAGAAAGTATATAAATGCTAATCTTATAGAGTAGTCAATGTCTGGAATTACTTTGATAAAATAACAGATGATTAGTATAGGAATACATGCTATAGCAACCGCTATTAATGGAATAACAATGATATCTAACAGAAACATGGGAATACTATCAGAAATGCTATAAGGGTACACAATAGCTTGTATAACCATCATCAGTATCAACAACAACCAGCTACTCCATTCCGTTCTAAAATCCATAATTATATTGTATAAAAGTCAGAAAATGTAACGTAATATAATGACTTATATCTTATAGCCAACAGTAATAGTAAATTTTGACACTTGCGAGTTATTACTCACATTCTGAAGCCTATCTGTATTGAGGATTGTATATGGTATATAATTCTCAGTCGTACTCCTTCTCTGATATGATCCATCGATAAAGAATCTCTCTCCCCTATAGCCTATACCACCAGAATAGATTTTTCTACTTTCGTCAGTTGTATTTACCTGATTGGGATTAGCTAATAGGCCCACTCCACCTCTCACTCTCATTTTTTTGTAGACGATTTCTGTACCTATATTGATATTGATTACAGACTGAAGCTCCTCTGATATTTCTGCATTGAGTGCATCCTGGAAAGCTTGCTCACCTGGTGCATCGGAGAATGCAGTAAGATTAAACTTGTTAGCACCATAATTAACATACTGCCCATCTACATTAAGGAAACCCTTGACATCTCCAAAATCTAAAAGACTTCCTATACTACCGGTAATCCTAGCAGGAGTTCTTAACCTATAATCAAATCTACCATCAGGTGACACTGACTCTATAGTCTCAGGATCAGCTGTATCAGTAAATGTGTATTGTAATCTTGTATCAAAATTATCGTCTAACTTAATAAAGCTTGGACTTTGATATGCTATGCCTAATCTGATGACTCGCTTAATTGTGTATCCTAATCCTGCTTTAAAATTGATTCCAGAACCAGATGTAGACAATCTTTCTGTAAAGCTGAGATTTTCGAAAAATGGAATGGCATCTGCTGGATCATTTTCAAAATAAGTTTTCTCTTCTTCAAATGATACAAACGGTATCCCTACTGATACACCAAAATTTAAATTATTAACAAACTTACCTCCCCATGCGATGACTAATTCATTAATCTGACCAGAACGATTTACTTCCTGACTCTTATTTACAAAATCACTATCAATAAAGTCGGACTCATAAATACCATCATTATCTAAGTCAAAAATAGCTCCTGACTCCCAGGCTAATCCAGCTTCAAACTGGTCAAACTCTTCAGGATAAAATCCTCCAGCTAAATCTAAAAATCGTTCTGTAATGGAACCTTGCGTCTGACCATTAAAGGCAAAATTTTGATTAAACGAATTATATTGTTGTAAGCCTATGGCAATATTACTAGTTACGAGAGGCCCAGTCACAGGACTGTGGTGGAATACGAGTCCTAAATTTTCTATGTTAGGTTGTGTCGTATGATTAGTTTCTTGGGCCGTAGATGATAATAACTGAGAAGCAGTATTACCAGAATTAAAAGATAATGAAAATACTATTTCGCTTGATCTATAATCTCCTAGTCCAGCTGGATTGATAGTCAAAACACCAAAATCTCCTCCCATGGCTCCGAATGAACTTCCTGCTCCGATAGCTCTTGCTGTACCACCAGGTATAAGCGTAGAGTACCGTAGAGCATCAGTCACTGTCTGAGACAGACCTATGGAGAATAATGCTGACAAGATATATACCGATAATGTGCTTGAGATTAATTTCATTACAATGATTTTATTAGATATAATTTCATCCACAAGAAATGGTTTACTAATTAATAGACATAAAAAAGGCGGACTTTTTTTCAATGTCCGCCTTTATATTACTTATGGTTATTATAATTTCTCATATTAACCTCTTCTTCTCGGTGAGCTAGAAGAGCTTCGAGTAGAACTACTTCTCGAAGATGATCTTATAGAAGATCCTCTTGACGATGAAGGTGTTGATCTTCTCGAATTAAATCTTGAAGTATTTCTTTGTGATCTACTGTTATTGATCGTATTTCTTGATGATCTTGTAGTCGTACGAGATGTAGGTCTCGTCGTCGTCTGTCTTCTTGTAGAAGTACTTGTTCTATTAGACCTTGTGGTTACAGGTGTCCTGTTAGCTCTTGTAGTGCTTCTTGTAGCGCTGAAGTCTCTAGGGCTTGTAGTTGTTCTTGCCGCTGCGTTATTAGAGTTTCTATTAGATCTTACAGTTTGGTTATCTCTTGGACTCGTTACAGTACCATTAGATCCGAATGTAGATCCAGTTCTTCTGCTTCCATTATATGTTCCTTTAGGACTTGGCGTATTGTTATTTCTGATAGAATTGTTATTAGAAAATCCTCCGCCTGTCGTCTGAGTAAAACCAGCTCCGCCTGGACAGTAAGGATTGACACCTCCTATTCTATTGAAGCCACCGCCTCCAAATCCTCCACCGTTAAAGCCACCTCTATTGAAGCCTCCTCCAGCAAAACCTCTATTAAATCCATTGTTGAACCTATTAAACCTGTTAAAGCCGAAGAAAGGATTGAATGGTGCATTAAAAGCATTGAATCTAGAGTATACATTAGGATTTGTTACATAAATACCTACGAAAGGATCACCTACAAAAAATGTGTTGTAAGGATTATAAAAATCGTAAGGACTATAGTAGAAACTGTTAGATGCCCATGAATTCAACCAATTTAACCTAACATTGGATCTTCTATTCCTATTTATTCTATTAGTATAATAGTTGTCCTCATATTCTGACCAGTAGTCAAAATCCTCGTATGTGTCGTCATCATATGACGCATTGTCATAATCAGCTTCGTCATAGTCATTATCAGTATATTCTACTGAATCGTTATTATCCGGATTATAATATAAATCGTCAAACTGTGCTTGAAGACTTACGCTTATTCCAAAGAATAGTACCAGGGTTAATAAACTATATTTTTTCATATTTAAAATTTTTAATTTGTTCTTGTAAGTAAAGCTGAATATGATTGTAATTACATCCCTAAATTAACACTTATCTCGTTACCAAGCAGTTAAGAGACCTTTAAAGCCAGCTTTAACTTAGTTAATTATGTTAACAATCATAATTTAACATTCAACTTCTTGAATCTTTATAACATTAAGACGTAAATTTTAGCTTAAGGGTTCACCTTTACCATCTATTATAAGTTCTTTAACAATTAAGGGCTTGCATTAGTCAGTATATTGCTAATGCGCAATAAACTCTTAATATCTTATTTTTGTGTCATTATATAAGAATAAGCTCGTATAGGGCTATTAACAAAAAACAACATATAGTTATGGCTAAACAGATTACTCCTAGATCAGAAAACTATTCGCAATGGTATAATGATATAGTCAGAAAAGCAGGATTAGCTGATAAGTCAGCTGTGAGAGGATGTATGGTTATAAAGCCATTAGGCTATGGTATATGGGAAAATATGAAAGCTCAACTTGATATCATGTTCAAAGAAACGGGACATGTCAATGCTTACTTTCCTCTATTTATACCTAAGAGTTTTCTAAGTAAGGAGGCGGAGCATGTTGAAGGATTTGCTAAAGAATGTGCTGTCATAACCCATCATAGACTAATGAATAATCCTGATGGTCCAGGAGTAGTTGTAGATCCTACTGCAAAGCTAGAAGAGGAACTTATTGTAAGACCGACTTCTGAGACAATTATATGGAATACTTACAAGGACTGGATACAATCGTATAGAGATCTACCTCTTTTGATAAATCAATGGGCTAATGTAGTCAGATGGGAAATGCGGACAAGGCCTTTTCTTCGTACCACAGAGTTCCTATGGCAAGAAGGTCATACGGCTCATGCAACAAGTCAAGAGGCTATAGAAGAATCAAAGCTTATCCATGAGCTTTATGCACGATTTGCAGAAGACTATATGGCGATGCCAGTCATTAAGGGTGCTAAGACCGCTAATGAAAGATTTGCTGGAGCAGTAGAGACATATACCATAGAAGCATTAATGCAAGATGGCAAAGCGCTGCAGGCAGGAACAAGTCATTACTTGGGACAAAATTTTGCTAAAGCCTTCGATGTAACCTATTCGGATAACAATAATAAAATAGAGCATGTGTGGGCTACTTCATGGGGAGTGTCTACACGACTCATAGGTGGTCTAATTATGACGCATTCAGATGACGAAGGCTTAGTGATACCACCTAAATTAGCACCCACGCAAGTTGTGATAGTTCCAATACCTAAGCCAAGTGAGGAAATCATTAAAGTAGCTGAGAGCATTACAGAAAAATTAAAAAATCTTGGGATAAGAGTCAAGATTGATAGAGATGATCAAAAGAGGCCAGGATTTAAATTTGCCCAATACGAGATGGAAGGTGTACCAATAAGACTGGGTATAGGTAAGAGAGACTTAGAGAAGAATGTCGTTGAAATAGCTCGCCGTGATACTAAAGAAAAATCATCTGTTGATATAGAAGGTATAGAAAAGTATATAAAAGATCTTCTCGACGAAATCCAAAATAATTTGTTTTCGAAAGCTAAAAAACACAGAGATGAGCACATATCAGTAGCTGAAAGTATGGAGCAACTTACTCAAATCTTAGATGAAAAAGGAGGCTTTGTAAAGGCCCTATGGGACGGTACTACCGAAACAGAACTAGCTGTCAAGGATAAAACAAAAGCTACAATTAGGTGCATAGATGATGAAAACACATTAGGTACAGGAGTAGATATAATGAGTGGCAAGCCAGCTACACAGACAGTCTTATACGCAAGATCGTACTAAAACACTATAGGCAAGAAACGTACATAAATAAAAAGAGACTCCGAGAGGAGTCTCTACGTACTTTTTAGTTACTACCATCTCTCAGTTTGGTATATATCAGTAAGCTAAAAGAGTACTCATGAAGTATCACAAAGTTATAAATCTATATTGAGCATCCAAGATTCCATTAAGTAATTCCGATCTTCTCTACTATAATAATATACACCAAGTATAAAAAATGATACCCTTAATAACTGAAGTTATGAATCGCCTATAAGAAGATAGACCATTTAACTAATCAGGATATAGAATTCCAATAATATTTGATATTTCATAGCGTTAATTCAAGCAGCTTACTGAGATATCAATACACATAAGACTCTATATATAAATGTAGAGAAGGAAAATCGTATGCTAGATAATACTATAATGATTAAGCATATAATCCTTAATCAGTCTTTTGTAAGCATTACCTAAGTTAAGTACCTCTCCTGATGTTAGTTCTATAGTATTCTTAGTGTAGTCGATAGACTGTATATAATTAGAATTTATAATAATATTTCTATATACATGTTGGAAGTGATCAGGTAGACCCTGTGATATAACCCTTAAAGATTTTTTGATAACTATCTTTTTATCTTTTTTGTATAAGGTTGTATAGTTGCCCTCTGTTTCGAAATACAATATCTCACCATAAGGAATTCTAATAATTTTATTTCTATTATAGTGAAATAGAAAACAATCTTTTATTGATTCTTTTCTTTGCTTTATGATATGTAATAATTCGTGTTTAAGAGTTTTTAATCCTAATGGTTTAGTTAGGAATCTATCTACGTTATGCTCAAGCAATGTATCAACATGTAGATCAGATGGAAAACCTGTTACAACAATAACATTACAGCCTTTGTCTCTTAATTCAGGTAATAGATCTAAACCAGATTGCTCGCCCAGATAAATATCAGCTATAACTATATCTACTATTCTGGTTTTTAGGTGGATTTTAGCTTGCTTGATATTGTCATAACATACCAATGATGTATAGCCGATTCCATCTAAGACCATCCTATATTCTACGACCAGGGAGGGATCATCTTCTATTATTAAGATATGCATTGTTTGTTTTGAGTTAAGGGTTATTTTAATTCAAATATATTCAGATTGGTTTCTTCTGTGTAAGAACATGAAAGTAATGACAATAATTAGTAAGACTTATATCCCTAATCCTTAAGTCGACGAATCGCAATATTTAAGTACACTAAAAAGTGTTTCCACACTAAGTAAAACTTAATTCATGTACATATAATTCCAATCAAATGGAGATATATCTATTACTAAAACAAAAAAAGTCCCGACGGTAAGTCGGGACTTCTAATAATAAACCAAAATAATTGTTCTTCCAATTTGTAGTTTCTCAATCTCGTATCAAAAGAACATTACT
>CALLAG010000382.1 GCA_938002705.1 uncultured Saprospiraceae bacterium
ATCCCGTAATGGCATTCTTAAAAGATAACAGAGGAAATATTTGGTTAGGCTGTGGAGGTGGCTTATATCAGATAACTGCAGACGGAGAAGTCATCAATGTAAAAACTAATGGTCCTTGGAAGTAACGTAAATATGAACTCAGTACAACTAATGACGATAGCTTAACTATGAAATAAAGACCCTATACTATGAAACAATCAATATTAAAATATCTACTACAAGTATTCCTAATTGTTTTCAGTGTAGTTCTTGGCTTATATCTAAGTGAGAGAATCGAAGACAGAAAAAACGAAAGGGATGCCAAGCAGCTTTTATCAAAAATAAAATCAGAGCTTAATGCAAATAAAAAGCTATTGGATCAATGGGTGCCATATCATGGAGAAATAGTGAATACGATAGACAGCCTTAGTAATGATGAAAAATTTATCAATAATTTCATCAATGATAAGTCAGCTATATATGAGGCATTTAGCAGAGGTACTATAATGAGTGATATGCCGTCTAATGATGCCTGGGATATCGCAAAGTCGCATCCTCTAATTGTAAATATTGATTATGATATATTACTCGGACTATCTAAAATCTTTAATCAACAAAAATTTACTTACGAATCTATACCAAATCTTATCGACTTAATGCTATCAACTGAATTTAACTCAAAAGAAACTGCCAGACCAAACTTGAAATTATTCAGAGATAAGTTAGAGGAAGTATATGGTCGAGAGTTACAATTAGTTAACTACTATAACGAAACGGAACAAATCCTAAAGTTTCAGAAGAAATAAAAAAAATATACAGACGGTTGATCTAATAATATATAACTCATTACATAGGTCTAATCTCAAGCGCTGTATTAAGTATTTGAAATATAAATAGGAGAAACATATCATTAGAAGCTTATTCTCGATTACTTTGCGGTACTATAACACTTTAAGCCTTTATCAAGTACTATAGCCTATAGTGACCATAAATATGCTATAAATATGAGCAATCGGATATAGCATCATTCAGAACGTTACAGAATCAGAATAATGAACATAATAGATTTACAAAATAAGACATCTGCAAAAAAAGGAAAAGTTGACATCTTTTGGTTCCAGAATTTAGACATCGGTCTGGAGAGAACACTCTTCCATAAGATACATATCCCACTGAAAGCTTTTGATTCAGGATTACCTAAAGATACGAAGCCCCTCAAGACAGAAGTCATCGTTGACTGGCTCAATCTTAACCTCAATGACCCTATAGAGATGGACAAACTGATTCTGAAATCAGGCCCCAATGATGACACACAAGTCACTATAGATATGGGAGGTGCTCAGAATCCTTGTGACCTCAAGAGAATGGCATTCAATAAAGTAAGCGAGAATCTGTATGAGATAGATTGTGAGATATTTATTGATTTCGAGTATCAAGAAATAGGAAAAAACGAAACTTTCAAATTTCAAACTGAAGTAAAATTAAATCCTAAGATTAAGGAAGAGTAGAAGATCACTTTGCATTGGTATAAAGATCACAACAAGCGATCAGATTATACCTAATGTACATCATTAACTATAGCACATGATATTGCAATAAATGAAAAGGTTTATTTTTACTGGAAATACAAAAAGTCCTATGAAAATAAATATCATCAAGTTACTATGCATGCTTTTAGTCCTGAGTTCAATATCATGCTCACCAGAGAAGTCAGAAGTGCATATAGATATGAACTTAACGGACTCACATCGTCATATGGGACATGGTTACTATATGAGTGTACCTGACATATATGAACCTGCTAATTCCTATGATGGCTTCCAAGTATCTGGGTACGAAAGTTCCATTGCCATAGAGAGCCACTATGAGACTTTCGAAGATCTAATCAGTGTGTATCATAAAGATAACTTCAGAAGCTCTGACTTAGACCTAAATGAAGTTAGACCAGTTACTGGTCCTGATGGATTCAGAGGGCTACTTGTAGTTATAGAAAATAACGTTCAGAAGAGAATGGACATAAGATTCTTCTTTGAAGATAACGAAAAGACATATGGGATTAAAGCATTCTATTTCAAGCCATTAAGTGAAAAATATAAAGAAACTGTAAGAAAGGCTATTCTATCATTAGCAAGAGGAGAAGAGGAAAGAAAAGCGGAAGACTTACAGCTAGCTTCCATCGGATCAAGTTTCTCTTCAGGCGCCTTCTATACCCGTGATGGCCTCTACCCTACTGAAGAGAACGACGACATGACATTAGTAGAAAAGCAAATAGAAAACATTATTGTCAGCAACATAAGTGACCTTATGGAGAAGGCAATAAAAGAAATCTCCAGCGATGCAGAATACAAAGGCACCTTAATCGAGAATTTGGGTAACGGTAAGAAGCATTATGCAGAGATAGAAACCAATGAAAAAAGAGGCATCGTCATGCTAATTACTGATGACGAAACCAATGAAGCAGTCCTCATCAAATGCTACGGCAATGCGGACTTAAGTTTCAAAATGATCAATGATATTATAAATAAAAGATATTTTACTCTTTCAATAGACAGACCTCAGTAATATCACGAAACAACTTGATTACATATAGGTCGGTTAGATGAGACTTCTAAATTTCAAACTGAAGTAAAGTTAAATCATAAGAAAAAGGATGAGCAAATAAACAAAATCTCAATCATATACAGTGACAATAATTATTCATCTTAGATTACAATAATTATTCATCTTAGATTTCTGAGTATTAGTTATCGATGATTTTCCCTGCTATCTAATGCATATTATTTTTGCTGTGATAGATAAGTCATACTATATGGTTATGCTTTTCCTTTTAAATATCTGAGATTATATCGTAGATTGTAGAATCCTTACACCAATACACGGTGACATTACTACAACATTTATCGCAACATCCTAAGAATCGACTCAAGCATAAATCAATAGATGAAAAATATTATAATAATCGGAGCTCTGTTATTATCCATTTCTTGCACCAACCAAGAAGCAAAAAATAATGATGTAGAAGCAACATCTGAGACAAGCTGGGCATTCGATGCATTTTCCAAAATAGATAACCTCAACCCAATACTAAAGCCCTCTTCAGACTTAGCTTTCCGATGCCCCATATCCAAAATACAAATGCAATGGGAAGAAAGAAATGTACTCAATCCATCTGCTATTGTCAGAGGTGATACCGTCTATCTATTCTATAGAGCACAAGACCAGAGTGGCACCTCCAGAATCGGATTAGCTAAAAGTACAGATGGTCTCAACTTTAAGAAATCACCAGAACCTGTATTCTATCCTGATAACGATTCTATGAAAAGCCATGAATGGAATTATAATAAAAAATCTGACTGGACATATAGTAAAGATCAATTAGTGGACTACTTTGACGGCGTAGAAGACCCAAGAATAATAGAGAGTAATGATGGCACTTACATCATGACCTATACTTCTTATGATGGAAAGACGGCACGACTAAGTATCGCTTCGTCTAAGAATCTCATATCATGGACTAAGCATGGATCAGTATTCCAAGATGAAAAGTACAAAGACCTATGGTCAAAATCTGGCGCTATCATCGTAGAGTCAAAAGCTGGAAAGAGCATTGCCAAAAAAATCAACGGACGATACTGGATGTATTTTGGAGATACCGATTTATTCTTGGCAAGTTCTGAAGATCTGATCAGCTGGTCTGTATGTGAGAATGATGAGAACAGCAAGATGATATCTGTGTTACATCCTCGCATGGGATACTTTGATAGCAGACTGGTAGAACCAGGGCCATATGCATTATACAAGGAAGAAGGCATCTTACTTATCTACAACGGTAGTAATGCTGCCAATTATAATGATCCTAATTTATCCAAGTTCACATATGCCGCTGGGCAAGCCTTATTTGATAAGAATGCTCCACACAAGCTTATAGATCGGACAGACGACTTCTTCATCTATCCAGACAAAGACTATGAAAAGATTGGTGAAGTCAATGAAGTCTGCTTTGTGGAAGGCTTAATATATTTTCATGATAAATGGTTCCTCTATTATGGCACCGCAGACTCTAAGATTGCTGTCGCTATAAATGAATGATACAGACAAAAGCAATACATCACTATGTTATATACCTTAATAATCATAGATATAATGATCAAAAACCTATAAATTCATCTCAGCAAATAACGATAGATGAATCTAAAAGAAAAGTTGCATACATTCATAGAGAGGACATTGGACGTACTATTTCCAGTAAGACTTGGCTTGAGAAACCAAAGCTTATCTGATCTCGAAAATATAGAAGAGTTTTTATTACATCTA
>CALLAG010000383.1 GCA_938002705.1 uncultured Saprospiraceae bacterium
TGATTCGTGCATTCGTGGCAAAAAGAGCAAGTCGCTCATGCCTCTTATTATTCGAATATTTGATTCGAGCATTCATGACAAAAGTACAAGTCGCTCATGTCTCTTATTTTTAAAATATAAGATTCGTGGCATAAAGCACAAGTCGCTCATGCCTCATTATTTAATATGCCATTTTCGAGATATTTGTGTCAACCCCAAATTCAGAAAGCTTCATTGGCTGTAAGATAGATGTTCAACTTATCGCCATAGGCGACATCTAATCTAAATCTCGTTTTCTCCATTTTATCAAACTCATATCTTATACCTGCACCGAAGCTGATCTGTGCTCCTTGCGCTGTGATATTTGAGATAGAATCTGGGACAAATGCGGAGCTTACAAATGTAGCACCTCTGAATCGACCCTTAATAGGAAATCGTAATTCAGACTGTAGATTAATAATATTATAATTGATAAATCTTCTATCGCTGAAGCCTCTCGCTATGCTCGGGGTACTGATGTATGGCAGGTCAAAGAATGGAGCACTATCACTTGCAGTAGCTGTATACAGTTGTGACGCTATCACTAAGTCATTCTTGATCGGAATGAAGTATCTAATATCGAGACTATACTTCCAGTAATCAAAATCTGAGAGTAGAAAAGGTAGACTCCTCTCATAGCGTAACTCTGCATAAAGTCCGTCAGAAGTAGAGAAGATATTATCTCTATTATCATAGAAGGCATTGAATAGGATATTCATCTTTGTGCCGCCTTCATATCCTATAGGTTGCTCATTAGTTAATATCCCAGAGCTATCTATACGTGTTATGTCAAAGTTGTCATACTTAACTCCTCCACCTACAAATAGGTTATCTATGTCCGACCTCGAATAATTAAAATCTACACGCGGAAATAGAACATCATAATTCTCTAAGTTATCTACTAATGATTCTCCACCGATACCGTAGAAGTTGTAGAAGTATTTATAGAAGCCTACCTCTCCCTTGTATCTAATTCTATTTTCCTTTTTGTAGATTTCATAAGGGACGTAGAGTAGTAGCTGGTTCTTAAGTGTGTAAGCAGCACTGTATAATATCTGAGAAGGTCGGCTCGCTGAGGACTCTCCATTAAGTCTAAATGTTGTAATACCTGTCACACCAAATGCCAGACCTGTCTCTGGTAAGAAGAATAGAAATGGAAGTATGGTGTTTTTAGTAGCGGAGGTGTCGGTGACAGTGGTGGTGCTATCGTCTAATATACTTTGGCTGTGACCTGTTGTTGCTTGGCCCGCCGATAATATGAGGCATAATGTCGTAATCTTAAGGATTCTTATATACATACTTAAAAGTACTGTATGGGAATGAGATTATCGTTATTGTGATGCATTAATCCTTGCCATCATTGGCTACCATGCTGTAGATCAGGTCTCCTTCCTAAGGCCTAAGTCGTGAGCTTACCGATAAGATTTTTAAAAAGAGTAAAATAAATCTGGATACGTACAAAAAAAACCTGATGCTATTAACATCAGGTTTCTGTTTTTTATTCATTAGAGAATTATTATCTATCTTCTATAACCTCCACGACCTCCGCCGCCGTTTTTCTTTCTATTGGCAAAAAACTCTTGCTTCCTTCTTTGCTTTTCTTTATTCCATTCCTTCTTTTCTGCTGCAGTCATTGGCTTATCAGTCTGAGGATAAGGACTATCATTTACAATTTTCAATTTTTGTTTGATGAGCTTCTCTACATCTTTGACGTAAGCGTTCTCTTCTGGTTCGCATATGGATATTGCGATACCTTCTTCTCCTGCACGACCTGATCTTCCGATACGGTGTACATACGTCTCAGGTTCATTAGGTACATCATAGTTGATGACGTACTTGAGTTTATCTATATCGATACCTCTTGCTGCTATGTCAGTGGCTACTAAGACTCTTACTCTGCCGTCTTTAAATTCTTGTAGAGCTCTTTGTCTTTGGTTCTGAGCTTTGTCACCATGTATGGCTGCAGATTTGATATTGACCTTTTTGAGATTTCTTGTTATTCTATCAGCACCATGCTTTGTCCTCGAGAATAGAAGCACTTGGTCTATATCTGGATTCTTAAGGATATGATTAAGAAGGTCTTTTTTAGAATCTCTGTTAGTGTAGTATACAAACTGCTGTACTGTCTCTGCTGCAGATGATACCGGAGCTACCTCTATTCTCGCGGGATCTATTAATATCTTATCAGATAGTGTCACAATATTATCAGGCATCGTCGCTGAGAAGAATAGTGACTGCCTCTTAGTCGGAAGTATCTTAAGAAGCTTCTTGATATCATTAATGAATCCCATATCCAGCATTCTATCTGCTTCATCAAGTACAAATAATTTTATTTGACTTAAGTCTACAAGCCCTTGGCTATGTAGATCTAATAATCTTCCAGGCGTAGCGACGAGTATATTGATACCTCTTCTGATCGTCTCTACTTGTCTTCCTTGTTTGACACCGCCAAAGATGACGGCTTGTTTGATATTAGTGTACTTACTGTAGTCATCTATATTTTCTTCTATCTGAATTGCAAGTTCTCGTGTCGGTGTGACTATGAGTGCTCTTAAGGTAGGCTTTCTATCACTGTCACCTTCTATCTTATGTATTAGTTGTATGATAGGAATTGCAAATGCAGCGGTCTTTCCAGTACCTGTCTGTGCTGATCCTAATACATCTCGTCTATCAAGGACGAGTGGAATAGCTTGTGCTTGAATCGGTGTTGGTTCTGTGTAATTCTTGTCTTCTAACGCTCTTAATATCGGCTCTACAAGACCCAGTTCTCTAAATGTCATTATAATTCTGTTATGTGTTCTTTGTGTAAAATATATGTGTTGCTCTTCTATACTATCCGGGACGGACTCTGTAGGTGGGCAAAATTAATAGCGCAAAGATATATAAAATTAATGACTGATGTTAAGTAGCTGACAGATAGGGAGTTAATGATGGTTTTGGAGTATGAGAGCTGATGTTAGTATGCGGTGTATTTTTGTAGGACGCTATATGTACTTTTTATTTTAGTAAAAATGAAAGCAAGTTTTACCTAAAAAACCAACAATGTATATTGGACAAGCGTCTTTTTAAGTAGAAGTATTATTTTGAATTATAAATATATGGAATGAACATTATCAAATTATCAGTACCTGTATTGTTACTATCCATCCTAAGCTTGACATCATGTGATAAAAATGATGAAGTCGACTGTGATATAAAAATGAAGTTTCAAAACTATGAGGGCTTAGAAGATTGTGGCATACTTCTGACTGTTGATCTCGATGATGAATGGAGGACATTAGAACCCATTAATATTGAAGATTTTGATATAGTACCCACTGACGGACTTGAGGTATGTGGAGAATTTATTGTGAGGACAGATCTGGTAAGTACTTGTCAGGTAGGCGAAATTGTTGAATTGACGAGTTTGACCTTACGATAGATTTTAACTTGTATTCAGTTTATTAGAAAAGAGGTCATCGACCTAT